>CALBTS010000325.1 GCA_937968035.1 uncultured Methanomethylovorans sp. | reverse complement strand
TTTATCTCAGAGTTCTTCAGAACCTGCTTCTTCGGCCATGTACTTCCGATACTGTAGCCACCCTTCCCAAACGGATACGGGAATGTACTGGGTATGGTCTTTTTCTCATGCATGAAATAGTTGATAATCCTCCTGAGGTTACGGAATACACCTTCAATGGTACTTTTGGATAAACCCTGTTTGGTCTTGGCGATTTCGAAGTCCTTCAGAAACTCACTCGTTATGTAATGGACTCGGAGGTCTGATTGAAATGACTCAAGGAGGTTAATCGAGAGCCTGAAATGTTTCCGTGTTCGGATGGTAATACCCCTATAGTTCTCGATGTAGTAATCAAACAGATCTTTCAATACCAGTGTCTTGGGCAATTCCTTCTCCTTGGAGTAGACCTTCTCACGGAATTTGGTCGGATTAAAAACGGACATCTCGCCGAAGATCCGTTCACATCTGGCCCTGAATTCATCGGCCTTCGCCCGAAACTCAATACTATCCTTATCCATCGATTTTGTTACGAAGACCTGGTTGTATTGCTTAACTGTTATTTTCGTCATTGGCAGGTACTGAACCTTCCCTTTGTGGCATACCCGAATAGAAAGATTGAACATATTATCTTTTAACTTCTTGCGGCCGTCTAAGACTATCTTAATCGATGGCATGATGATTAAAATTTCGGGAAGACGGGTAAATCTTCGACCATTGTGCAGTTATTATGAAGCCACTTATCTATCTGCTCTCGTTCAAATATGGTTCTGTATCGCACCTTTATAAAAGGAATTTGACCCTTGTTCACCATATGGTAAATCAATGAAGTTGAGACATGTATATATTCACTGACCATTTTGACATCCATGTATTTGTTGTTTTCCATCTTGACTATTGCTAAGTTAATACTTCTATGTTGCTGTACACCAGATCATTGATGAATGTTCAAATCTTACTTATAATGGAACTCTGGACTGCCTTCATTTTCTTGTCCTGTTAATTCCTGTTGGGAACAACAATTCAGCATGACACTTTAAACAAGTTCTTATTGGAGATCCTCTGTACCTTCAATTCAGATCTCTTTTATAATCAATAGCTTTTATGCGTTCGTTGCGTACGATTTCTGCATTCCTACATCTCAGCTTGAATTCTGATTTAGTAAGGCTATTTTGTTGCAGCTGAACAAATAATCGTAAAAAATCATTGTACACCAAATTTCCCTGAACTGTCATTTTTTCTTTGGGTACTATTCTCGTACTAGCTGTGTCACCATTTATGTCTATATCTATATTTATCACATTACCAGAGTCGAGATAAATACTCCATTTGTTAACACCATCAAATGAATGTGCCTTTATGACTTTGTAATGGTCAAAAACCACTGATAATATCAATGAATCAATGTCACTAATTATATCTATTTCATCAGTTTTTTTCATTTTACCATGTGTTCAGATTATCGCTGTTCCTCGTTTTAGTTAATATTATTGATTATCATTCATTTATGTTTAATTACTCATATCAGAAGTAGGTCTCCGTTATGAAATCGTTAATAAAATCCTCATAGGGTGGTTGAATTTCCTTGAATCGGCATCCTGCAAGATTAGTAACTACCATAATACCAGTGATGTCCAAGAAATTCTTTTTATCGGTCAGAAATGCACTGCCTCCAAATCGGGACCTTCCTTCAGTTTCTTTCTCAGTATCAACAAAGACTATGAATAAGGCTGTGGCAGAAAGAATTAGGTCCTTCAAATACCTGACGTAGTTTCTATCATCTGAATTCATGTCTTCATTTTCGCTGGTAATAACCTTCTTAAGTCCTGGGTGAACTGAGATTGAGTCAGGGCTACTGTTTAACAAATCCTCTTTTAACCAGACTTCATTTACTCTGACCCGTCTTATTCTTTCGTTCTTACTGTTCTCTTTTTTGTTCATAGCATTATTCTTTTAAGGTTGTTTGATAATTATCTTCTCTATGCTCGCATTGGAAATTCACTTTTATGCTCCTTAGATCGGAAGAGCGTCGTGTAGGGAAAGAGTGTAGATCTCGGTGG
>CALBTS010000324.1 GCA_937968035.1 uncultured Methanomethylovorans sp. | reverse complement strand
AGCCATAAATCAGAATACTTTAAGATACTGAAAAGTCTCTGATTCTGTGGCCTGCGGTGTTCTCTGAGCTCCGGGGAATGATGTGCGTCATGTTCTTGCCGAAGGAGGTCTTCAACACCAGCTCAGAAGGGGAGATGATGATATCAAGCCTTTATCTCTCTCACTGTCTATGTGACTGTATTATTGTTCCCGATCCGAAGACAGATTTATTCACCGGCACAAGGTGGTCAATTTGGCCTGGTGGATGCAACTGAACAAACAAACCAATAAACTGATCATATCAGTTCGCAGAATCGTAATCATCAAACAACGATTTCTGATAACCATCACCCTTAAATTTGCTTATCAATTCCCGGATAAATTCGTAATGCTTAACATATTGGTTTGGAATCAATATCAATCTTATGTTCTTGGATCTCAGTAACTTCATTTTTATCTCATCGGCCCTGATTCGATTCTTTTTTGTATAATGTTCTCTTCCATTTATTTCAAACACGATCTCAGGTATGTTCCCCTTATAAAGTACTCCGTCAAATTCTCTCTTATTGACAATGGGATTGTTTTTTTCTTCCGGGAACACCTCAATGATTTTGACATTTCTCTTAAACCGGCCACCTGCAATTGAGCAATAATGATACATTGTCGAGTAGAACTCATTTTCAAATCGTGAATCATTAGAGAACCCGATTGTGAATTTATTAACCACACTCTGAGGAACATGTACTGTTCCGTTTTTTTCTACGTAATCAATCAATGTGTATAAATCGTCATTCTTTTTTGAGATAATATCAATTGCCTTTCTGTCTGTTACAACAATTAAATTTTCCTTTGCCCTTGTGACGCCGACATTTATCAACTGACTGTTATTCTTGATCCAGTCGTAAGTTTTTGGAGCAGTTCTTTTCGAGATCGCTGTAGAAATGATTATCGTCTTGTTTTCTTGTCCCTGGACCTTATGAATAGTTCCGCAGCTGACGGTTTCATAGATTTCCTTCTTCTCTTTCGCTTCGTTCAGATAGTGGTTGATGACATACTCCTGGTTTCTGAAGGGTGTAATGATAAAGACGTCAGATAAATTATTCTCTTTTATATAGTTGACAATCTCTTTGGCTTCTTCTATTTGTGAGTTGCGCTGCATTTGGTTTACGTTATTCACATCCATTAATTTTACATTTCCGGGGAATTTAATCTCGCCGAGATTCAACTTGTTTTCATAGAATCTCATGTTGGAGTAATTGATAATCTTTTTCCCGCAGCGATAATGATAACTTAAAAGTATATCCCGTGAAATGTTGTCAAGGCTCTTATAGACAGAAAGTATCGAATTGTTGTAGTAGTCATAAGGTTCATCTATTTCAAATTGCTTCATTAATTGTTTGTTTTTGTTTTCCTCAAAAACTACAATTGGTTTAAGCTGGTTTGTGTCGCCAATTAAGACCATGTTTGAGCATTTTGAAATCGGGATTAAGCTTTGAGCAATGTCACACTGACCCGCTTCATCAATGGTCAGTAAATCAAATTTGAATGTCCTCCCCAGTTTGCGGCTTGAAATGTTAGTGGTGAGGATAATTGGAAATATTCTGGTAAATCTTTCCAGGTTTTTGTCGTCAGCAATCCACTTGTTAAATTCCTTTACCTGGGCGTTTTCGTCCTGATTATTCAGGATGCCGGCCAGGTCACTGTAATCTTGGCTTTTTAAGCGTTTAATGTGTTTTAAAGACTCGAAGTAGAAATATTGAAGCAGCTGGTAATTACCCTTGATTACATCAAAGATTCCTTTAACGTTAGCGTCAGTCGTTTCAGGAATTTGATTTAATCGGTCTTCAAGTTTCTTTATTTCCTGTTCAAGAAGCCAATACCTGCCTTTTGATAATAGACCGGAAATGAATTCCAGGTTCTGCTTTAAATCAATTCTGTCCTCATAGTTCTTCAATTTCTCAAGCAGTCTGAGGTTGTTTTCTTTGGACCTTTCTTTCAGATTAAACAGCAGTTCTTCTCTTGGGACATCCTTTGTTTCAAATTCATACAGGAATTTTATCCTTTTCAATGCTTCTGCGACAAGCATGTTGTTGCCCAGACGAATTATCGGAAAGAGAATCTCTTTATCCTTATATTTCCCTAGGTTCAATTTCTCCTTTATACCGTCAATAGGAACATTGTTGTTTGACGTTATCAGCAGAGTTTTGTTATTTACCAGGCAATTAACCACAATGTTTAAGATTGTTTGCGTTTTCCCGGTGCCAGGAGGTCCCTGGACATAAGTAACAGGGTACTTCAAAGAATTATAAATGGTTCGAAGCTGATCTATGTTGACATTATTGTCATAAAGGACAATATGTGGTTCTGTTCTGTTTTTCCTGTCAAGTAAGGACAGGTTCTGGAAGAACGCTTTCAAAGGAGTCTGCAATTCATTCTTTGAGTGCGCGGAATTTATTTCATCGTAAATGTCAGATATATCTATTTGTCTGTAACCCAAAACGACGATTTCCGGCCTGGTGTTGGTTAATTCACCTGATCTGAAATTTTCCTCTAATTGCTTTATAGTACCAATTGCATCTTCACGGTATGACGTCTCAAAGTCGATAGGGCTTAAATCCGAATAATATGACAGCGAATATTTGGTCTCATTGATGTAAAAAACTGAATTAAAGTTTGTTGTGGACCCAATATGAAGAGTTCTTCCAACAGGGTCAAACATTAACTTTCTGAACGCAACAACAAATTTACCTTTTGATTCCAGGTCTATTGAAAATTCACAAATGGCAAGTTCGTAATCATAGTAAGTTTTGTAATCATTCCTGTAGATCTCTTTTATTATGTGTTTCTGTTGCTTCTCTGAGAGGAGATATGGATTTTGTTTTTCCAGCTCATGAATATCCAGATCCGGGATTAAATGAGTCTTGTGCAGGAAGCGATCAGTATTTGCCTTGTAACACTCTAAATAATAATTTAATAAATTGTCATCGTATCTGTCGAAGTCATATTTCTGTAAACTCTCATCCTCATCAATCTTCCTGATCAATTCTTCTGAAACATCGTAATGCGAAAACTTAAGGATCTCAGCTGTTTGAATCCTGGAAATGAAAATTTTCGCATCATAAATCGGGTCATCCTTTGTGACATTGAACATGTTAACCCGAAGCTCATCGTCAGCATTAATATCCAAAATACTGATCCAGAACGGATTAATCTCCTCGTTTTGATTTTTGTAAGTGATTTCAAGGTATTTGCCTTCTCTAATTGCCTGTCCTATGAGTACCGTTATCTTATTATCAGCCATGATGTGAGCATTTTATGAGAATAATACATTACAATATACTGCAGATATATGCCTATTAATGGTTATGCCTATTACCATGCCACAGGATTGCTCATCGTTTTTGGTTAGCATCTGGCGAAGCCCAAAACGAGCATCATAACTATAAACGTCATTCTGGCTGTATTTATGATCAGTATGTTCTATAAGTATTTCTTGTGATAACTTCATTTAAGGTAATCATCATACTCATCACCCACAGGACGAGTTTTTTTGGTTTTGATTATATTACACTTATTCTGAATTTGTAAATGCGGCATAATTCTTTTCAAGACGCTCTTTAGCTGGCTGGAATTTGCGACTGTATGAGAGGATGAAGAAGTAATAGTAAAGAATTATGATCTTTTGGCAGTATACTATTTTTTCAGAGATGTATATACCAGTTGAAAACCGTACCATATTTCAGTTGAAAACCATACCATTTTT
>CALBTS010000323.1 GCA_937968035.1 uncultured Methanomethylovorans sp. | reverse complement strand
CTGACATCCGTTACCTTGCCCGCAGCGTCTACAATATCTTCTTCAGGAACGCGAGGTCAGCGTGAGGATCTGCGATGTTGCAGATGTAAGTCGTCTGGCAAGTGAGGGAAAGTCTGAAAGTCCGTCCTGAATCAACCTTATTTATGAACACCAATGATGACCCAATGGCCTGACTTTCTACCCCCAGTTCTCCTTAGACGATCCGTTGTCCTTAAATAATCAATATCCCGGATTATACTTCTTGTACTTACAGCACAGATGTCAGCCAGTTCTGATATAGTAATTTTGTCATTGTCGTTGATTAAAGCCAAAAGTAATTCGTGCCTTTCTTTTGTGACATCTTTTGTGACATCTTTTGTGACATCTTTTGTGACATCCGTTCTTTTCTTAAAAAGAGTGACTTTAAATCCATTAAAAACTTCATCGAACAAAGGAGGAACAATCTCATAGTTTTTACAAATATTCAGAATTCGTTGTATTCCTGACCCATATCGTTCTATCATTCCTGTTTCCTTAAAAGCTTTGGCAATCAATTTATTTCTGCATTGTGAAATATAGTGACCGGATAGGAGGTCATTTACAGTTATTCCTCCGAAAAGACTACCAGGATTGTAAAATTCAATACGGTCATCAAAGATTTTCACAAGACTTCCGGAGCTGTTTCTGTAATCTCTGTGCACTACCATGTTAGTTACTATCTCACGGATCGCTTCCAACGGATAATCAAATCTTTCAGTTCGCTGGAGATCCCCCGTGAAAATATATTCAACCATCAGATGCTTCTTAACAAAGCTTATTATCTCCTCAACTTCGGTAAAAAGGTCTGTATTCAGTGATATACTGTCAATTATGGTTGTATCTCCCTTGAATCTTCCTGCCTGCACATCACTAAAAACACAAGAATCCCTGGCAAAAAGGAGAAAACCGCCAAAAGTCAGCTGATTTTTACGGGTAATTTCAAGTTTTTCAAGAAATTCATATGGATCGCTGACAATTACATTACCAGTCTGAAGCTCTATTCTGCCAAGGTAGGTTCTAACCTTATCCAAAGATATGGTATCAATGCCATGGTCACGGTCAATATAGTAATCCCAACTGAAATTGATCGTTCTGAGGTGCTCATTGGCAATTTCATCAGTTGTCATCAGATGGTTCGAATTAGCAACTCTCTTATAGTATTTACTACGAATCGAAACCGGTTTAATTGGGTACTCGGCAACTGTAAAAACGACTATTGATCTCCTGTCATATTCCAGGCTCTCGACAACAGGAACCAGAGCCGGGGATGTTTTATTCTTTATTTCATTAAGCCAGTTTTGTACAGATTCCTGATTAATTGTAACTCCACATACCTTTCTGTCATCTGAAATCCCTACAAGAACAGAGCCACCGGATGTATTGGCAAATGCGGCAAGAGTCTCTATTACCTTGTTGTCAAAAGAACTTTTGAATTCGATATGGAGTCCCTCTCCCTCACCTAACAATACATCAATGTCATTGGAATTCATCGATCCAAAGAGATTATTTATCAGGAAATACAGCAACGTGGTTACCAGCTGTAGCTTAACCACAGTTAAAGTTACAAAAGATCATTTAGATACACGCTCTTTTCTCCCGAAAAATTCAGGCCAAAAATGGCGATATTTTACCCTTGTTCTTTGACAGGAATGATTTCCTCCAACGGATACCATGTAACCAAAGGCACAATCTT
>CALBTS010000322.1 GCA_937968035.1 uncultured Methanomethylovorans sp. | reverse complement strand
AAATACATCTCCCTGATTGAAATTGCTCTTAATCCATTCTTTTAATGGCTTCCGACCAAGAATTCTTGGTGAACAATTCTGGTTAGCACGGCGGTCAATAAGCCCATCGATCCACAGACTCCTATCTTGCCCGAGTTGAATTTTGATAATGCCTTGATCTTCGCCGAATCTATCCGAGTACTTGCGATGAACATTAAAAAATCCCTGATTGTAATATGTTGGATAAAGGATTACTTCGAATGAGTTACTATAAATGTCGCGAGGTTTCTCATGGCTCGTTTTTGGTTTCTTATACCGTTTGGGTGTAGAAGAATCATTCGTTTTACCTGATATGTTCCAAACTGGCTTAAACCTATCAATCAATGCATCCTCCAGACCACCTGCTATACTTATGGTGATCCCTCCATATTGTAATAAACCTGGATCAGGCAGGACATAAATGTCAATTGGCAAACCCTCTGTCAATAGATGTAATATTTCCTTATTCACCCTTATATTCGTCCTCTGTGTAGGGCCAGGATTTTGGTATCCCATCAACCTTCTAGTGAGTGACTGAGTTGTCTTGCCTAAGTACATAACTCCGTCGGTACTGACAAAACTATATAAGACTTTCTTTTCATCTTGATGATCAGTTAACAGAAATTTAATTCTTGAACCCGATAAAGTCCAAGCGCCAACTTTGATGAAGCCAATCTCCGTTACTATTTTCATATCCTCACTTTTAGTATTTCCATCAATCTGGTTAATGGAAACCTTGACTTAAGGAATGGGTTAGGATTTAATTTTATCTATCTCAGGCTGAAGGATTTTAATCGATGCCTCCATCTTATCCACCGCCCATACCTTCAATTCCTCGGTTATCTCCCCTGAAGGAAACTCCATGTAAAGCCTTGCCCATTTCTGCCCCCATGGACACTGAATTACAAGTTTCTCCGATGTCCTTTTTTCGATGACATCCTTTAACCTGGCCAGTTTCTCAATGATCTCCTTGTTCAAATTACTATCCCTGCCTTCTGCGTGAAGTTCGACGCCGAAACTATGTCTCGGCCTACCGTGGAATCCCCATTCGAAATGGAGCCCAGAAATACCTGTGGGTATTTGGTAGTAGCTTCTGGTGTCTGGATCTCTAAGTGGTTTTGAGATTCGGGGACTTAGTCTTCGTATGATTTCATTATGAAAGTCCAGATACTCTTGTTTGGCAACTGTCATTTTCCCCTCTTGGCTCTCCTTCTGTTCAGTTCTGATGATGTAATCTTCAGCCTCAGGGATTGGGATTATGGTGTTGACCTCAATAACGATTTTGTCATTTGACAGCTGGTACGGGGTTAACTTGATACACTTGATATCAAGTCCGTACTTGCGTAGCCACATCACCGATGCCGTTACCTCCTGCCTGAATTCCTTTGATACCAGGATGATTCTCGGATTATCATTTATCTCTTCAAAATCAATATCGGTAATGAACTCTAGTATCCGTTTCCTTGCATCCTCCTTTGAGATAAAGTGATGGTTCCGATCACAGTAATTCTTATAGATGGAGGTTAATCCGTCTAGAGTTAGAGTAGAACAATAGGCTGCATATTTCAGAGCCTGAAGATCCACATTCTTACCGCTATCATCCCGTTTCAGCTCGATAACAACCACATTTCCCTCTCTGTCAAGAGCCAATAGGTCTAACCGTTCCTTGGTCTTGTCGAACTTATCATACTCATTGGTGATAATCAATAACTCTTCACCAAGGAGATCTGGATTTTTCTCGATCCACTTTTCAAGGTGCTGCCTCTCCAGGATTACATGGCTCTTGAAATCTGTCTTTTCACAGATCTCAATCTCGTTTGTGGATTTATTGAAGCTGACAATCATTGTACAGAGTCTGAGATGGTGTTTTAAGTTAAAATGACCAGATATTCAACATTATATAAACTGTGATAATTCCTCCGACTGAATGCCTACTTATAATATGGGCCATAATCTAATCCAGCAAATCGCTCCTCGATAGGGAAGAATAGTGAGGCTGTCTTGTTTGCGATGTCGTATCTGATTATTCCAGTCGGTGTGCCAACATTATATGTGTATAGATAGCCCTCATTATCAGTTGTTAGGTAAATCATATCGGTATATGGGAATGTGGCTGAAACAAATGAGATGGTGCCAGTTTGAGTATTCATTAACCCAAACCTTTGTGCGAACTCATCAACTGCCCAAAGTTGGTTTGAAGAGTCAAACATCATTCCCAAGATAGACATAGATCCTGTGGTAGTGCCGATTTTAGTACTGGTATTGTTCGTAATATTGAATTTGTAGAGGCTACCCTGAGTTGCATCTGAAAGTTCCTTAAGCGTATATAACTCACCTGTGCTATTGAAAGAGCTACCAATTCCAAGCGTAGAGTTCTTGAGTATTAGTGTTAATTCTCCATTGTTCAAATTATAGGTTAGTAAGCTATCCCCTCTGAATATGTACAATTTATCATCCCTGTACTTGATCTCGGTAAAACCAAACGGAATTCGAACGCCAACATCTGCCACCTTTTCCATGAGATTTGTCTTTAAGTTTATAAAGTACAAATCATCGGTGTACATTTTCATCATATAAAATCCAAATACCAGAGCTGGGGTGGTGAATGTGCAATCATTACCATAAAATGTTCCAAGTGAGTTAACTGCTACTACTCTGAAATGGTAAGTCGTTTCGGGATTTAATCCAGTCAAGACCGCACTCACTGAAGTGCATTGGTTCCCAGTGATAATATTTTGACTGGAATTGATTGTACTGCCATAATTTGTATTAATACCGTATTCAAAGGTTACAGTGGTAGGCAAGTTATTTGGGTTGACCGTCCCATTAAGTGTTGCTCCTCGCGATGATGTACAACAGACTTGAAGAGTTACACTGGTTGGAGGTTGCCCTAATGTTACAAAACTCAAGTCTGCACCATATGCAGTCCCGACTGAATTGGTTGCATATGCCCGTACATGGTATGTAGATCCTGGATTCAATTCAGATAAATTGCTAACAAACTGAGCCGATCCGACCATATCAACCGTCTTAGAATCTGATATGGTGGGATTTTCACTTGCAGCCCAACAAACACCTAGAGAGGTTATAGAAGCACCTCCATCTGAAATAATAACACCTCCACTTAGTGCAGAATTAGTTGTTATATCAGCTATTGAGGATGTTGAAATAATGGGAAGTGTCACCTCCTTTTTGCAGCCACTGAATAGACTTGCACCAATCAAAATCAGTAGTAATGAAGATAGTTTGCTCATGGTAGCGTAGTTTTTGTTTTTGATAAGGAAGGGTTTACTTGGGATCCTAAATAATAGTCCTCCTAAAGGTAATAGAAATTTAAAGGAAAGAACTTGTAGCTAATAATATTGACTGTGATCCTTCACAATATCAAAGAAAGTGGATGATACCTATCAAATAATACCCTGAGAGATGCAGTATGGAGATTGGTGTTATATGTCAGACCTTGTCTGTTGTAGCTCAAAATTGTACGTTATCGTCCGCAAACAACTGTCTCCCGCAAAAATATAGTTCCCTCCGCCGAAGAACATCAAAGTCAATCGGGGGTACAGCGTTGTAAATCAAACTCAAACTGCATAATTTCATGATTTTTCCCATCACATTCTTTCCCACGAAGTGTCCAATGTCGTTTATCGAGTTGGCTGCTGACATCTTAGACTGTTCCCGTTGATACTTGAACCTGTACTGGTCACTATTCTCAATCTCATTCTCAATCACATCACGAGCTGCCATCAATTCTTTGTTCTTCGCACCCCAGAAGAGTGCGGTAGATCCATTGTGAAGAGTTGTGTTCTCAACAACATGGGCGTCAAGAGGTATATTACGTAGCATATACCCGAATGACTTATTCAGTGTAGCCTTCTTCCATACCACCAACATCATATATTGTACGTTGTAATCGTAGAAATCCTTTCGGATGAACTTTGTATACTCAGGCAATCGGCGGTAGATACGTTTACATTTCTGTCCGTTGTTCTCCTCTGAGATCATCTTTTGAATCCGAATACAGTCAGGATCTTTGCTTGCGTAAGCTCCAGCAATATAGGCACATTCTGAGTTGGTGAAGTTCAATCCACCGAGAGTAAAGGGGAATCCATTACACATGTTGCCGTATTTCAGACTTACCCCATCTCGGCAATCCCCGCCTTTCCGA
>CALBTS010000321.1 GCA_937968035.1 uncultured Methanomethylovorans sp. | reverse complement strand
ATACGACGACCACCGAGATCAACACTCTTTCCCTACACGACGCTCTTCCGATCTGAGCTCTCTGCAGTTCCAAAAATAACTCTTGCGTAAAATCACCATGGGCAGGCCTAAAAACCCAACCAGTCTTGCGAAAGGCCTGTGATATTCTTAATCGATCAGATGTCCAATTATCAATGAAATCTTCTATTTCGGCGCGTGTCAAAGATCCAGCAATAACATTGGCACCTGTGTCAACAACTCCCTCAGGCTTGTTTTTATGAAATTTTAACTTATAAGCATCGGGGAGAGCATTAATGCTATCAACATCCAAACTATTAACAGCACTATGGTCATCCCACATATCATTAAAATAGGACAAAACGTTTTGAGTTTCACTTTCGTCTAACAAAACACATGCCTCAACATTAGATGAAAGAGCTCCCAAGCTTAGATTCATGGAACCAACTATCGCTTTCCAATTTTGCCCAAATCGAAACAACCATATTTTAGGATGAAATGAACCTGAGCCGATATAGTGCTTTATCTGAAAACCATCAGCAAGGAGAGATAGAAGTGCTTTCTTTTCTGTCATCCTTTGTTCTGTATCAACAATAACCTTGCATTCTGTATGTTGTATAACAGAGTCAAGGTAAAGAGGTCTTAACAACCCGATACCCGAGTTTCTAATAAAAGAAACTGCTAAACAAACTTCATCGCAGGTTGAGATCATTCTATCGATTAATTCAAGCCTATCCTTATGTACAAAACGCATTATAACCTCTATACAATATTTATTCTTTTGCTAACATTTTATTGATGAACATGTGCAGACGCTTATACTGCTTGATGATATCTAATTTTCACACATACTCAAGTTAAGCTAACTTTCTGATTATTCTTGTGACAGGATCATAGTGGTATCCTGTAAGCCATCCAATCACAGACATCTGGTGTCTGACTTTTTTATCATAATTTCCCCGAACATTATTTGCGCTAGGTGCAAGAATCTCCTCAAAATGCTGATCTACTGTGCTATGTATAACTCTCTTAGCGTCAGGAGAGCAACTTCTATATAAAATGATTAGTTGCTTGACTAAATCATACTTATCCTGAGAGTATACATGATTTACAAAATTACTAAACTCAAAGAAATCAAGATAACCAAATTCGTCAACAAGAGAAGTTACAAAAGGGGTAATCTGAAAACTATTATATGTATAATTCCTCATCGCTTTAGTGAATACTCTCTTGTATCCTGCAATATTACCGTTAGCCAGAGAAGCTATTTCAATACCGTAGTCAGTTAACGCAACTATATCCTCATTTGGAGCTCCGTTTGGTTTAAGAGGGTGATAAGCAAAATCGAATTTAATCAACAAATTCTTTTGCTGCCTAACAAATAGTTCTCTTTCAGTCATATGTGGGGTGTTTTTAAAAGTTGTTCTCGTGATTATGTATATACTTTCCATTTGAGTGGCGACTCTAGTATCTATGCTGTTGCCATTCTGATGTATCACTATGAGTATTTGTTTTAGAAAATCCATTAACATGTCATCAATCATACCTTGATCCGGTATAATGTACCACCCCCTCCACAATTTCCCTCTAGACCCAGGAATGTGTATCGTAGTTCCAATATCTATCCATGAAAAGACAAACTGGACAATACTGTTGCTAACTTCAGTATCATCAGTAGGTAGTTGCCTACTATTCTCTACCCTATTTTTGATGCTTTCTTGATTTTGATTCAGGGCAACCAGATTATCAATAACATCTTGAGTGACTGCGCATGATTCTCTATCCCATAAGTAGTTGAAATATCCTGACAGCTGATCAACGATCACTCTATTTTCATTATAATCTATGACCACACTTGTTTCTGAATTTACAGCAAGAGCTGACTCAGTTAAATTGGCAGAACCGACAAGGGCTTGGGTGTTTTCATTATTCTTGAATAACCATATTTTCGAATGTAGTATTCCATGATTAAGTTTACAGAATTTAACACGGATTCCTTTTTCTAAAAGCAATTGTAAAGAAGAGTGGTCTGTAGTTCCAAATTCTAAGCTACATATCACTTTTGCATTCTTAACGGAAAGGACGTCAATTAATGGTACTAATCCAGAGTCCTTAATAAAAGCAACTGCTAGGCAAACATTTTGGGCATTTGATAACAAACCAGTAATAGCTTCACGATGGTTTCTGAATCCATTAAATCTGTTCAATACAAGTTCCATTGATATTCTCCTTTATTTGTTCAAAATACTCTGAATTATTCTCGCAACCTACGAAGTTTCTGTTTAGCTCTATACATGCTTTAGATGTAGTACCCATTCCGCTGAAAAGGTCTAAAACTAAATCACTTACACCTGAACTAGCTAATATCATTCGCTTAATCATATCGACCGGTTTCATCGTTGGATGTATTTGTTTTTTTACCCTTCCGTTTACTTTTGTGGTGTGCCTAACGCTTGAATACTCCCATACATCGGAACAATACTTCCCTTTAGGATTAGGAAACCACCTTTTTCCGTTTTTTAGTATTCCTTTCTTAGTGGCATGTGCTATTCTTGAGCTAGATAGATAGGGAACTCGCACATCATCGGCATTGAATTTGTATAAATCGCTAACAGTCAAGAAAAGTACAGATTCTTGGTTGTTAACATATCTTTTTTTTGAAGGGCTAAAACCATCCTTTTTGTACCATATTATCCAGTTACGGTACTTAAGTCCCTTATTGATTAGGTAATTAAGAATAATTGCATTATTTAGTGGGGTGTTGAATAAATAAATACTTGCAGTCGACTTCAGTTTTGGGATTAATTTGTCAATCCATTGATAGGTGAAGTCAAAATATGCTTTTTCAGAGGGGAATGTATCCCATTTAGCAACTTTGATGTTATAAGGAGGGTCAACAATTGCTAAATCAATTACGCAATCTGGCAAAAGATCTAAGAATTGCATGCAATCTAAACAATAGAGTTTGTTGATTTCCATCATGTTTCTCCAACTGTACTACAATGCAACAACAGTTTGCTGCGGTTCGATTTTGTTTTCAATGACTGTCTTATAAGACTCCATAATCTCATAGCCAACAAAGTTTCTATCCAAGCTTTTAGCTACCTTTAATGTTGTCCCAGAGCCAGCAAATGGGTCAAGGACTGTCTCGCCGACAAAAGTGAATAGCCGTATACACCTGTAAACAATTTCTTCAGGCATAAGGGCTGGATGTTCCCCAAATGCACTATCTCCTTTACCAGGTATTGGAATGTTCCAGATTTGTTTAGTAAATTCAACCCATTCTTTTTGGCTTAGCTTACTTTTTTCCTTGATATCAGCAGGGATGTTATTAATAGGTTTCCCATCTTTTACATAAACTGTAACAAACTCTATAGTATTTTGTGCGTAGAAATTGCGTGGGTATGGGTAGCTACCAAACATCAAAGATTTAGAAGGATTTGTTCTATTCCAGATGTAAGTATCCATCAAATAGAACTCACTTCCTGTCAGAATGGATTGTTGGATATCAGAATTAAGATCAAATATGTGCCTATTATTATGAGTATTCATATGTGATTTAAGCATAGGCATTAATGGAACGTTAATTATCAGTTTACCGTTTGGTACTAGCACACGATAACACTCTTTCCATACTGATAGGAGTTCGCTGATATATTCGCTATACCCCAATATATCCCCGATTTGCTCGGCCTTTTTTTTTGAGTGAGACTGCTTCTGATAACCATCTAATGAATAGTCTTTGATGTTGAAATAAGGGGGCGAGGTAACAACTAAGTGCACACTATTATCTGGCACTTCTTCCATATTTCTGCTATCTTTATAGAAAACACTATTAATCCATGTGTCCATGTTAAGCCTCCAACCTTGAATTATCGTCACTAAATTGCATACCTGTCAGTTTGTCAAGATAAAACGACTTGAAAATCAATTTTAACGTTTTACTCTTTTCCATCCCTGACCATGGGTGTTTTATGCTTAGCAGAGTGGTATGTAATAAGAGTTTTGTTGATGGGGCTTCATTTGTTAAACTATAAAAGTGTCGCTGTGAATCCTGTCGTAAGGCATAATCGGTAAAGGCGACACTTTATTTAAGTCAAACAACAGGGTAATGTGCAGCTCTATTATGATCTTTGTTCTCCTTATCAGTTTGTAGGGGTAGCTCGATTTTATTCGGCTGCCCTGAA
>CALBTS010000320.1 GCA_937968035.1 uncultured Methanomethylovorans sp. | reverse complement strand
GTAGGGGAAAGCCACACCGGAAGCATAGGCACCTCTCCGCGTTCGGCCCTCATGGCCTCTTTTTCCAGTAAACCATAGATGCAGCGCTCGATAGCACCACTTGGAGAGCAGTGAAGAATGGTGGGACGTTTCTCTTCACCAGTGACGTCGACGTATTTTATATCATACCTTTCAGCATTTTCCACATCTATCTGCACTGTGGAAAGAGCACTTGCCTTTGCCAGCGCATCTACAAAGTTGAACTCGAACTTGAGCACGAAATAGAAGAAACGTGTATCCCACATCTCTATAAGTACCGGTTTGTTCACAATGCGGGCAAGGTTGGTGATGAAATCCTTGTTCTCTTCGTAGAAATCTCTTGTGAACCTGATGGCAACCTCAAAATCGTCAACTTTGATACCTACCTGGTCCAGAATGCGGATACACATATTGTACTGTTCGTCGAACTGAGCAATAGCCTGATCCATGTCATGGCACAGAGTGTGCATATCAGGCATTGTGAACGCCCTCAGGCGACGCAGGCCCACAAGCTCTCCCCTCTGCTCCTTACGGAAGCTGTAGCGTGTAAGCTCTATCATCTTCAGAGGGAGATTCTTGTAGGACATGGTCATATCATGGTTGATAAGGAACTGGCCAAAACAAGCAGCAAACCTCAGGAAAAGCTGCCTTTTATCAGATTCTATGGAATACTGCCTTGCAGGGAACCTGTCAAGATACTTCTTAAGAGTGGGGTGGTTCATGTCATACATTAAGGGTGTTTCGACTTCCATAGCCCCCACTTTGATGGATTCCTCGACCACATAGTTCTCCAGCAGGGATTTAATGAGCCGGCCTTTGGGATAATAACGCATGTTACCGGAATCCGAACCCGGCTCATAATCAGCTATCTCAAGCCTGCGCATAAGCTCAACATGCGGGGGTGCCTTATCGACCTCCCTTTTCTTGGAGATCTCATAATCCACGAACTTGCCCAGGTTCTCATGCCCTTTGAAATCAAAGCCATCCATTTCGTGAAGCTCACCATCAGGAGTAAGGATGCGCCAGTATGATCTGGCAGTGCTCTCAGCTTTCAAAGCTTCGGAAACAACCTCCGGTTTTCCTTCAAGGGCGCAGACAACACTGACACCATCTTTGTTCTCAGGAGATATCGACCTGGACAGCTCGGAAAGAGGATGGCCTTTGCAGCTGATCCTGAATGCTTTGTACCAGCCGAATGGAGCTCTTTTTACAGTATACTTGCCCGATAGTTCTTTTTCCATGGCTGTCAGTACATAAACTGCAACTTTGGGGGAAGAGAGATCTGAACTCAGATGAGCATAAGGATAAAGCATAATGCTTTCAGTTTTTACCTGCCCTGCAACCTTCTCGATCTCAGAGACACCTTTTTGTACCATTTCATCGGGATTTACCTCATCTGCCTTTTCTACGGCAATGAAAACTGTGAGTGCATCCTCCAGCCTGCCAGACTTCATGGGATCTTCGATCTTCTCTGCCACCGGGGTGCTTTTCTTGACCTCATATTCGATATAATCAGAATGGATGAGCAATAACTGCATGATTTCACCTGCGAAATTACCTGTAGACTTAGATTTAACAATCCTTATAAACCTTTTTAACGGAAAAAACCTGGCTGTACTTCAATACGATCCTGCAGTTATTTCAAACCCGGAAGCTCTGCTTTCTTCTTCTCCCCGTAGACAGGAGTTCCCATATGTACCCTGTAGGCAGCTATCAAAGAAGCAAGAATTATAGGTGCCACAAAAAAACCTGCGATACCCCCTACAAAAGCACCACCCAGGAAAGAGAGCATGATCAACATTGGATGCACACGTGAATGCATGCTCGCAAGATATGGACGAAGGATGAATTCAGGTGGCAGATAAATGACAATAGAAGCCACTACAAAGAAGATCACAGCTGCCTCAAGCCCCATCTGGAAATAGCGGATCACTGCAAGAGCGACAAGCACTGTATAACCGGCGAACAAAGGAATAATAGATGCAATGAAAATGAGGGTTGCAAGTGCCAGGATATGGGAGAAGCCAAATATATAAAAGACCACCAGAGAAGTGATGCTGACAAATAAGGCAGCATAGGCATTTCCAATGAACACGCCTTTAAGTATCAGGTCCAGATGCTGTATATATTCCGTAACCCATGGCCTATTATCCACTGGCATGAAGGCCACGATGCCCTTGTAGATCTTGTACCCGTCAGCCAGAAGGAAATAACACACTAATACGGATATCACCAGATTGAGAATGAACATTACAATTGTCTTTGCATAAGATA
>CALBTS010000319.1 GCA_937968035.1 uncultured Methanomethylovorans sp. | reverse complement strand
AATAGTACTAAACCCTTTTAATAAAACTGTCCAGGAAATAGGGTGTTAAGACACTACCGCCACCGCTGGTGCTGCCACCGGCTGCAGGGCTGGATGATGTTGAGATGGTGTAGTTTGATGAACCAGTACCAATTGAAAACACAAACGGATTTGAATATGAATTTCTCCCGACAGCATAAGATCTATTATAATCGCATGACGAACTATTCTTAACTCTGACCTCTAATTTTGTTGGGCCAGGTGGCGAAGTGACAGAATTCGTACTAAATGTATATGTTGCTGAGGCCTGGTTAGCTCCTAATGTTATAGGACTCAATGTGTTTTGTATACAGAGTTCATTTCCATTAGATTGTATTATCCATAATTGAACATAGCCAGTCCATGTTTCTGTACCATAATTTTTAATCTTGTAGGTTACGGATAATGGACCAGTTTCTACAATATTAGTGGGTGTGATTGTAATTGCTTGGGCTAAACGCAATCGCGCGTCGTTAATATTATTATATCTATAACAGGAATAAGAAGCAAGACTGCTATAATTATACTGTCTTGCTTCAACCCTCCAACCAATAGTTCCGCTTGAATTACCACCTGTTGCCTCAATGAATGTACCCGTGCCGGATTGGTTACTCTCTGCCAATAATCTCACATGTCCATCGGAAGGGGTATTGTTGTTAATAATATCGCCAGGTTGCAGTTGGTCAAAACTTGTGATATTGGTTGCGCTACCTAAATATGTCGATATTATGTCTATATTTCCTGTATAGTATTTAGGGCCAGTTTCCCAACATCTACTTACAAATCCGCTGCAATCGACGCCAATTACATATGAATCGCTGCTGGTTACATATGCGGGTGAACATGGAGTGCTACTATATGTTGTAGCTTGGTTACCAGTACGTTTGCCTTGGTCAGCTAAGCTTTTGAATTCAAACCAATTTGTAAAGCCACCCAATTTGTATGGAACGCTTATTTTGTACCCTGGAGTTACCCATCCTGGCGTTATTGCGTAGGTTCCTGTTGATGCAATATTGGTGCAAGATGTCAAGATATTCGCAGAGGTTGCTGTCCATGCTAAGTCTTTGTATTTGTATGCATTTTCCCATACTTGTGTTCTGGTAACACAATTATTACCAGCCTTAGCTGATGTCTCTTCAGGTTCAAGTGATTCATTTAAATCAAAGTTGGTTGTTTTTTCAAGAAAATAGTTGAAATGATAATCGCTTGATAATGAATCAGGAACAACAATTGATTTTTTAGTTTCAGGATTAATCTCGTAAAAATATAATCCATCTGGAGATGAAAGAGAATAGGCAACACTGTTTTTTATAGCAATAAACGGATATTTAATATAAGAACTATATATAAATGGTATTTGAGTTTTTGACAGCAGATTGCCTGCTAAATCAGTGAAAACAAGGTTTCTTATCGGCATTTCACCCTCGATTTCTGTTGCGGTTTCAATATCAAAAGTGGTTTAGACCCCTATTAATCGGACTTTTTTTACAGACGGTTAAATATACATAAA
>CALBTS010000318.1 GCA_937968035.1 uncultured Methanomethylovorans sp. | reverse complement strand
ACCACCGAGATCTACACTCTTTCCCTACACGACGCTCTTCCGATCTGCTTCAAGAAAATTGAACCAATCGTACCGTCAAACTCAGTGTCTTCCCACTTGATATCTGCATTTTTGGCTATTTGTCTGGCTTCAGCTTCGGCAATATCAACAATATCAATTATGTTCTCCCCAAAAATAGTTTCAAGCTCAAGTTTTTTTTCTACGAGTATGCGTTCTACTAGTTTGAACGGATCACCTGTCTGGCAAGTAGCAACAATGACAAGATTTTTGCTCATAATGATTGCCATTAATTTTTCAAAATTACCTATTCTGACAAATCTGTTAAGGTCATCAAGGATAACGACTTCAATGCTCTTTCCTTTATTTTTAGGGAAAAAATCTTCACGTTTAATGTCATTTGGACTGGGAACAAATACATTTACAGATTTACCCATACTTTTGATTACGAGCCCATATCAAAACTATAAATACTATCTCTTTGAATATTATTGTGGGGATGTGAATGGAGTTCAGAGAACTCTCTGATGATCAATGGAAGTTTATAAAGCCACACTTACCACCACAGCCAATTACTGGAAGAAAGAGAGCTGATGACCGTAAGGTCATCAATGGTATTCTCTTTGTTCTGATAACTGGTTGCAGATGGGGAGATATGCCAGCTATTTATGGTTCCCAGGCAACTGCCTGGAGAAGGCTGAAAAGGTGGTCAGAGGAGGGTATATGGAACGAGATAATGGAATCCCTTCGGGATTCCGCTTACCAGAAAGGTAAGTTCTCATTGGATACAGTGTGTATCGATAGCAGTTTCATCGAAGCTGTGCGACAAGAAGCTAGATTATGAATTGCGTAAACGCTATCTTTTCCATTTAAGATAATCCTACTATGACATGCGTTGATGGTAACATCAAGGTGTGAAGCTCATAGGACAATGTGGAGAAGTTTGGAAGTCTAATCCGAATCATCTGCTAGGATAAGAATACTAAGAAGAACGAGAGTGAATCATCACAAGAATCGTCATGAAAGACAAGTGAAATTAGACTGATACACTTGAACCAAAAGGTACAGAATCAGACTATATTGGCCAGTTTCACAATATAGGAAATGGACAAATGGTTCTCGGTTTATAGATGGCTTCTAAGGTATTCACAATTATTCATAATTTAGAACTTGGTAAGCCCTATATGTTCCCCATCAGGGTAGAAGTTCCGTAAGGGAGGACAATGACATAGAGGGTAGAGGAAAGAGTAAAAAGCGAATGCTTGTTTGTAATGAACAAGATAGGGGCTCAATTTTGCCCTAATCTGAAAGGATGCAGACTTACTCGATGGTATCGAAACGTAAGCAATGAAGGTATGACCTATAAATGTAAGCTATTCAACTACGCTAACTGAAAAAGCAGAAATACTTATCGGTAATCCCTCTGCATGGAATGAATATAAAATTACTACTTCCAAAAGGAGAGAAAACAGTAATATAAATGCTAAATCAACCAGCGAGAAGCTTACAGACAAAACCAGTTGGAATCACATCAACTGGAATAAAGTGGAGACAAGTGTTAATAGGCTACAAGTCAGGATTACGAAAGCAGTAATTAAAAGGAAATGGAATTTAGTTAAGAGACTAAGTTATTTGCTAACTCATTCCCACTATGCTAAATTATTAGCTGTAAGGAATGTGATTCAGAATAAGGGTAAAAGGACAGCAGGAATCGATGGGGAATTATGGAGTACACCTGAATCCAAGATGAAAGCTGCCCTAAATCTGACTGATAAGAGGTACAAAGCAAAACCATTAAAAAGAGTTTATATCGAGAAATCTGACAAATCAAAGAAACGGCCTTTAGGTATCCCTACCATGTACGATAGAGCTATGCAATCACTTTATGCCTTAGCATTGAGTCCGATTGCAGAAGCTATGGCAGATAAACATTCTTTTGGATTTAGAAAATTCAGAAGTGCACATGATGCTTGTGGGCAAATTTTCACAAGTATGTGTCTAAGATATTCTGCACAATGGGTACTGGAAGGCGATATTAAAGGTTGCTTTGATAACATTAGTCACCAATGGTTACTAGACAACATCCCGATGGACAAGTCAGTTCTAAAACAATTTCTCAAAGCAGGGTTTGTTTTTAACCGAACTCTATTTCCAACAAAAGCAGGTACTCCGCAAGGAGGTATTATATCACCAATATTGGCTAACATGACCTTAGATGGAATTGAAAACCTATTGATAGATAAATATCATAAACATCCAAAAAGCGGAAATGTAACTTTATATCAACGTGCAAAATACAAAATAAACTTTGTTAGATACGCTGATGATTTTATTGTTACTGCAAAGACTAAGGAAATAGCAGAAGAAGTTAAAGGACTTATTGAAGACTTTCTGAGGGATAGAGGTCTGGAACTATCAGAAGAAAAATCGTTAATAACTCACATTGATAATGGTTTTGACTTTTTAGGTTGGAATTTCAGAAAATACACTGGGAAACTTATAATCAAACCGTCAAAGAAATCCATTGATAAAATTACCAAGACAATTAGTAATATAATCAAAAAAGGAAGAACTTTGACGCAAGAGATTATAATCAAAAAACTTAACCCAATAATAACCGGATGGTCGAATTACCATCAAGGTGTAGTGTCTAAAAGGATATTCAGCAATCTGGATGACAGAATATGGAATATGCTTTGGAAATGGGCTAAGAGACGACACCCCATGAAAAACAAAACTTGGATTGCCAATAAATACTGGCATGAAAATAAAACTAGAAAATGGGTATTTTCATCCAATGACAAGAAACTAAAACTTTTATCAGACAAAAAGATAATTAGAAGCCCTCTACTAAAACTGAATAAAAACCCATACATTGATAGAGACTACTTTGAGAAACGAAAGTTCAACCAAGGCGCAAGCAAACTATCTGGAAAATTCATAAATGTATGGAGAAATCAAAAAGGCAAGTGTCCTGTATGTAATCTCATGATTGACATAAGTTCTGATGCAGAAGAAAGACCTCTGCATCACAAAAATGGAAATCATAAAGACAACAGGATATCCAACTTAGTCTACAAACATGCACATTGTCATCGGCAATATCATGCAATAAATTCTAAACCAAATAACGCTTGTCCAACATAAAGGATTATGAGATGCCTGAGCTGTATGAGGTGAAAGTCTCACGTACAGTTCTTAAGGGAGAAAGTGGGAGTAATTCCACCGACTTACCTGACAAAAAAGGGGAGA
>CALBTS010000317.1 GCA_937968035.1 uncultured Methanomethylovorans sp. | reverse complement strand
TGGGGTGGGATAACAGTCACCTGCACCAGTTCATAAAAGACAGGAAATTCTATTCAGAACGACTTGAGGAAGACTGGACATGGGACGACAGGTACAACATTGACTATGCCGGCATGCGCATATCAGATCTTCTCGAAAAAGAAAATGATAAGATTGAATATGAATATGACTTCGGCGATGGATGGGTTCATGAGATAAAATTGGAGAAGATCCTCCCCGCTGATGACACCATGAAGTCACCGGTCTGTATGGGCGGTGCCCTTGCCTGTCCGCCGGAGGATTGCGGAGGCATTTGGGGCTATGCTCAGATGCTGGAAGCATTGAAAGACCCGGGTCACGAGCAGCACGAGGAGACCATTGAGTGGATCGGAGAAGAATTTAACCCGGAATTTTTTGAAGTAGAAGCGGTCAACAAGCTTTTAAAGAAGCACATCAAGTACAGGATTTCCAAAACATAGGGTCAACTGTCAGGGTAGATCTGGCAATTGAGACAGAAGGCGGAGGGTTGAAGTTGGAAACAGAGAAGAGACACTTTCTGCCTCAAGCAAGTTTTGGCTCGTGTTTAAACATCTGGTCCTGTGAGTTTGTGGCAAGGCATTTCAGCAGGTAAGAGAGTGCAGCAGAGATGCCCGCAATTAGAACAGGACGAAGAGTTTCCCATGTAAACACTGCTCCGGTATCAAGGATGTTGATTACCCCGGTAATCACTGCAGTCAGGAATGCGATCAGAAGGCCCCTTGAAAAGTCCTTCCAATCGAGAGTAAGAAATCTTGACTTCATAACATTGCTTTTTAAGGTTAACTTTCACCTTCATAAAGTTAGAGCAATAACTCTAAAAAGTCAATAGACCTGCCCTTCAGATTGGGTCTTCTGTGAGCTACGATATTCATTGACTGGTACAGGATCTGAACCGGGGGAGATCAAACAGACTGTCGGCTATCTGCTCCTAAACCACAGGGTGCTGGTTGTCTAAATAACAACAAAGTCACTGTTTGGTTATTGGCAACGATTGAGATTAATGCTGGATAAATGTTTCTTCAACAATGAATTATTTACTTAATTTGCAATTCGCGAATCGCGAATTAATAAAAAAAGCATGAAGAAGCATAGTGGAATGAGGCCTCAGGATATTGTGATTCTGTTAAGAATCTTATCTCTTCAGGATAAGGATTGGTTAAGTGTTGATATTGCCAGATTTCTTAGGATAAGCCCGTCAGAGGTAAGTGAATCTTTAAACAGATCTGACATTGCAGGTCTAATTGACAAGAATCGAAAGAATGTAAATGCAAATTCCTTTAAGGAGTTTCTTATTTATGGGCTTAAATATGTCTTCCCGGTTCAACCTGGCGCAATAGTCAGAGGAATACCGACAGCACATTCAGCCCCGCCGATAAGTGGCTATATTTCACAGGGACAGGAAAAGTATGTATGGCCTTCTGCAAGAGGGAACGAAAGAGGTCAGGCAGTTGAACCTCTTTATAAAACCGTTCCATTGGTTGCATTTGATGATATAATATTCTATCAGCTCTTAGTAATAGCAGACACACTGAGGATTGGCAGGACAAGAGAAGTTAAGATAGCTATTAATGAATTAGATAAGATTGCAGGCTTTGGCTGGCAGTAATATAAAAATGCTCCAGACTGTAGCAACAGGACTTGGGGATATAAAAGAAAAGGTAATTTTTGTTGGTGGAGTGGTGGCAGAACTTTATGCAGATGATTCTGCAGCCTCAGAAATAAGAGCTACGCAGGATGTCGATTGCGTAATAGAATTGACGACCAGGAAGATGCATGCTGAATTAGAGGAAAGGTTGCGTTCGAAGAAATTTGCTAATGATATTTCACCAGGTGCTCCTATCTGCCGTTGGATTTACAGTGGCATTAAGGTTGACATAATGCCGACCGATGAGGAGGTCCTGGGATTCAGTAATAGATGGTACTCTGCCGGATTTCAAACTAGAATAACCAAAGAGCTCCCGGATGGAACACAAATCTTTGTCCTTTCTCCGGAGTATTACTTAGCAACAAAGTTTGAGGCACACAAAAGCAGAGGTGGTAATGACCTGAGACAAAGCCATGATTTTGAGGATATTATTTATATCCTGGACAATTGCACAGAGATAGTTGAAATTATAAAAGGATCGAAACCAGACATTAACGAGTACCTGAAGCTGGAAGCAATGAAGCTCATTGAAAATAGTAGTATAAATGAAGGTATTGAGTGTGCTTTACCATATGGTTCTGACTCAGATAGAGTTGAAATATTACTTGACCGATTATTTGAAATTTCAGAATTGGCATAATGTTTTCTATTCAGTTTGACCTTTTCAGGAGTTTTTCAAACCTCCGAAATATATTCTGCTTTTATTTGACTAACATATCAAAAGCTAAACTGTATTGTAATCCAAAATATAAAACACTCCTTAATATATCAATAAATGGTTAGAATTAAGTAGTATGCCTTTATTAGTGATTAACTAAATGTAAAATTATTGGAGTGAGAGCAATGGTAACTGAAAAGAAATATCAGTAAGAGTTCTGAAAGCCAGAGGTTAATGTCAAAAGGAAAACATTATATTTGGTCAGCCGTTGGTCAATTCGGGACACAGACTGTAGGTTTTATTGGTAATATTCTTATTGCACGCATTCTAATGCCTGATGACTATGGGCTGATTGCAATGGTAGCAATTTTTATGGGTTTGGCAATGACCTTTACTGACTCTGGCTTTGCTGATTGTCTAATAAGAAAGCCCGACGCAGATAGAATTGATTTTGGAACAGTAGCAACATTTAATATCGTTATTGCCTCTTTTATTTATTTGGCCATATTTTGCTCTGCACCATTAATAGCAAGTTTTTTTGAAAGGCCTGAATTAATAGGAATAACTCGTGTGATTAGCATTTCCATTTTAATTAAAGCGCTAAACTTAACTCAAATTACCCGGCTTAGAAAAGAATTATTATTTAAGGATTTAGCAATTATGCTTCTGCAAAGCAGCGTAATTTCAGTTTCTATAACCTATATACTTGCGTTAAAAGGTTTTGGATATTGGGCTCTTGTAATGCAGCCAGTCTTTATTTCATTGTTAAATCTCGTTTATCTGGTGGTCGTGAAAAAGTGGATACCGTTTTTCAAATTTAACCTGGAGCGGTTTAGAGAAATGTTTGGGTTCAGTATTAATCTCTTAGTTTCATATATCACAAACACTATTGGACAGAATCTTTATTCAATAATAATAGGGAAATTTTATTCGGTTACTTCTCTGGGTTTTTATAATCAGGCAAAAAGAATGTATGAAGCGCCAACATATGGTATAAATTCTGTAGTATTAACTACCAGCTATCCGATGATAGCGCAAGAGAGGAACCTGGTTAAACAGAGAGACATGTATATTGCTTTATTAAGGAGTTTTATGACTCTGCAATCAATTATCGTATTTGCTCTGGTTGGCCTGGCAGAGCCGGTATGGCTTTTCCTGTTGGGAGTAAAATGGATTTCTTCAGTTGAGTTCTTTAAATTGTTTATGTTAATATCTCTGGTGTATCCTTTAATAACAGTGAACCAAAATATTGCCAAAATACACAACGAACCGAAACTTTACAGAAACCTTACATTTCTTCGCAATGGATTGAAGATACTAGCTTTAATCGTGTGTGCAAAAAGCTCAATAGTGACAATTTTATATGGACAGATAATTGCCGCTTATGCATCTGTTCTTGTAGATATGTCCTTGTGTGGCAGAATTATTGGCTTTGGATTTTGGAAACAATTAATATTATTCTTCGGCACTACTATCAAACCTGGAATTGCCTTTTTGATTGCTTATTTAATTTGCTATTGGTTAGGTAGAGGAATTTATCTGAATGGAGTAATTTTCGCTGTAACATTTTTCAGTATACTCACGTCGATTTATTTCGTTACAAAAGATGAAATATTCGTAAGGTTTATGAAAAGAGTAAGCGCTGCACTTAAGAAGAAAGTGTAATTTAAATTCTACCGTCACATGAGCATAATTTAAGTCTCTGATTTTATAGGCAAAACCTGCTTGCTTGTATCTGCTGTTATGCGTCAGGCTTCATTGTTAATCTGTAGTCAAAAGCTGTTCGTGTTAAAGGTGAACATTGGGATTACAACATTGATTGTTCTTTCACACATAATCTCCTATGACTGTTTAGTTTTATCAGAAGTTCAAATATTACAGATAAAGTGTGGTAAATTGAGGTAGCAGGATGTATTGTATTCATGCATTGATTGA
>CALBTS010000316.1 GCA_937968035.1 uncultured Methanomethylovorans sp. | reverse complement strand
TCCCATTTCTGTAGTTCCCCAAGTACATGGAGCGTATCCGTCGGAGTGAAACCAATGGGCTGTATCAGGCGCTTCTTTATGAGATTATCAATAGCATAGGTGCTCGGCTGCTTTTTCATTTTCTGGAAGAGATCAACATAGGATACAGGCGTATGCAGGATATAATCATATATCTCTTCCTCGCTTTTTGTAAGGCCGATAGGTTTGAACCCTGTGCGCACAAAATATTTTGTGGATTGCACGTTCTCATCAAGGATCTTCTTGGAAGGGCTCTTGCCCTCCTGTAGCTGCTTCAGGAAACCCGGATACTGCTGTGCTGCACGGCAGAGAGGAATGACCCTGCGGGGTCCCACATGGAATTTGTGGTCGCTGATCCATACATGACTGTCACCGCCAGTGGCGGAGGTTTCCATGCGGACAGCTTTGACCATGGTCTTCCAGCCTCCTACAATGGCACCATGTTCACTGAGTTCAGGCACTCCGTTCTTGATAAGGGCGACATCGGTACTGGTACCACCTACGTCTATCATGGCGCAAGTGTCCAGTTTTGCAAGATAGGAAGCACCTACAAGGC
Organism: uncultured Methanomethylovorans sp.; assembly: GCA_937968035.1. Classification (GTDB taxonomy): domain Archaea; phylum Halobacteriota; class Methanosarcinia; order Methanosarcinales; family Methanosarcinaceae; genus Methanomethylovorans. The sequence goes on along the minus strand of CALBTS010000316.1, from coordinate 3,077 downwards.
TTGCGGCAGGACCTGAGAAGATCGATTCTATCGGACGTTCCAGCGCCTCTTCCATACCTACCACAGAACCGTCACACTTAAGCATAAGCAGGTTTGCCTCAATCCCTCTTGCACGAATATCTTTAAGTATGGACTGTATGAACTGGTGTGTGATCGGGAGCAGCTGGGCATTGAGGTATGCGGTTATCGCACGATCATATGCCCCCACTTCCTGGGACAGTTCATGACCACATACCACCGGCAATCCAGTTAGTTCTGTGATTATCTGCTTTACCCTGAGCTCATGATCTGAATTGCGGTTGCTGAAGAAGGCAGAAACCGCAAAGGCAGCCACCTTGTCCTTTACCTCCAGAGCGAAAGTCCTTACTTTTTCCTCATCCAGGGGAGCAGCCTCTTCACCATTGCTTGTATGGCCGCCGTTCACCATGATATAGTTAGGTGTGGGGAACCCTTCCTGTGGTATAGCATAATCTCCAACGAGGATAGCAGCCACCGGGAATCCTGTGTCCTCAAGGATCGTATTGGTGGAAAGTGTTGTGGAAACCGACACCAGTTTGACATTGCGGACATATTCCTTATCCAGTTCATCGATAGCCCTGCTTATCCCGTCCAATGGATCAGGATATGTGGTTATTACCTTTGTTTTCTGTACTATCACCCCATCCGTATCACGAATGAGGACAGCATCTGTAAAAGTTCCGCCGGCATCTATTCCCAGACTATATTGCATAGGTGACACTCCATGAAAACAGGCACTATCTGCCTTAAATATACTATAGAAAAAGGAATTGCATCATATATAATAGTTGGTCACACCAACAAAATGAGGCATTAGAAAGCGAATTTATGAAAAAGAGAAAAGAAGTAGGCATAAAGCCTACCTGTGTCTTATCTTTGGATTTACTTTGCCGGGATGATGAGTGATCTCTCACCAGCAGGCATGAACTCGCGCAGTGCGCCCCTACCGAATTCCTTCCTTGGAGCCGTAAAGTCAAAGGGCAGGAGGCTGTCTGCGAAACAGACCTTGATGAGTGGGTTCACTGCATATGCGTCGCCGCGGCCTGCGTGTGCTGCAGATGCTATTGCAGCGTATCCACCCTGGTGACCTACGTTCATGGCGTAGTTGGGGTAGTTAGGTCCACGCAGCTCAACAGGCAGACCCTCGTCGGACTGGTAGGACAACACGTTGGTTGCACCGCACTGGTCCTGCAGGTCGAAACCGAAGAATCCGAGACGTCCGTATCCTTCCTTGTGCAGGTACATACAGAGGTACCATCCGGAAAGACCCGCGTTCCCGTTACCAGTTGCTATAGCGGTTGCGGCACCGGCTGCTGCGGAGAGCACAGTTGCCCTCTGTGAGCCACCGAAGTGGTCCTCGAGTGCAGTTGGGTATTTCTCGTAATTCTCCATACCGTAGAGTGTTGACTCTGTGGCGATGTCCTTGACAACTTGCAGAGTTGCCTTTACTTTGTTGTCTGCACCCTTCTTGGCTGCACCGTTGTACTTGTCGTTGATGTAGTCTACATCGTAGTACAGGTTGTCATCCAGGATATTGTTGGTGTATGCAGCGGTTGCGTACTGTGTGAAACCGACACCACCGGACATGTATGAACCGAGCCAGATCTGGTCATAGAGCATACAGCCTGCACCGACTACCTCAAGGGCTACGTGTGCTGGGTCTTCGGGGTTTACACGGCTGGTCTGCACGATATCTGCGAGGTGACCGAAGGAAACTCCTCCTGGCTCGTTCGGACCACGTGCACGCCTTGCCGGGAGCATCTCACCCATGGAGATGACACCAGCGTGCTTTGCAGCGTATGAAAGGTCAGCGACAGCTGCCTCACCGGCACACATGCTGTATGCGGAGATGAAGGACATACCGACCTGCATGGCCATCCACCTGGTGGTCTGGGCACCGTCTGTTACCCTGCTGACCACGGTTGGAATGTGGGCTGCCTGCCATGTTGTCTTTCCTATGGCTGCCTTAAGCTGCTCTGCCTGCTCTGCCGGGAACTCCTTGTTGATGTCAATAAGGAACTGCTTGTCTATCTCATCTGCAAGCTCATCGTCACCGGTGAAGATCTTACAGTAACAGTCGTCCACAAGTGCGGGGTGGGTCTCGACCATGTGTTCCTGGACCACTGCACCGCCTGGAAGGGCGTGGTTGAGGGTCTCAAGGTAGAAGTTGATGGTCTCTGGTGTGACCTCGATACCCAATCTCTTCTCAAGGGTCTCGTGTGCAAGGTCTATACCGACGATACAGGTTCTCCTGATGTCATCCCACATCTGCTGCATTGCAGCGTTGTTCACGTAGTGCAGATCGTCGACCTCCACCATCATGTCAGTGCCTGATATGAAGGATGGGGTAAGCGCTCTCTGACCGAGTGGTATACCACCGCAGTGCATCATGGGGTTGTAACCGACAAGTCCTCTCTTCTTGGCGAGTTCCTGACCTGCCTTTTTCATTTCAAGTTTCCTTGGGTTCTGCTCAACACCGAGCCTGTAGTACTTACCAACCATGTCAGTGATCTTGCCACCTTCCATCTTGTTGGCACCGTGCTCTTTTGTGAACTTGATCTCCAAGTGTTTTGCGAACATCTTCTTGTCTGCTGCCATTTATGTCACCTCGATTATTCCGGCTTGAATCCGTATTTTGTTCTCTGGTCGAACACTCTGTGGACCCATTCAATAACTTCTTTGTCGCTCCTGTAAGCAACGTTGTCCACACGGTAGATGGTTGTCCTCTTTGCTGCTTCCTTTGCAGACATTGGCTTTCCAAGCTGAACCTTTTTGTCGATAGGTCTTCCTACCTGGTCCTTGTGCATCTTCACGATACCGTCGTCCTCGAGTCTTGCCCTGTCCAGCATGTCGAACATTACGCCATCTTCCTGAAGTCTCAGGGAGTGACCGTGCACAGTTGCGCCCCTCAGGCTTGAAAGTGCGGGGTCGAACATCTCTGTTTCGATCTGGAACTTGGCAACCTCTTCCATGTCTCTCTCACGGGCCTCTACGACCTGACGGCCGGAAAGAGTTCCTGGGTCCACGCCTCTGAACTTAATGGCTGCACCGTAGGACCT
>CALBTS010000315.1 GCA_937968035.1 uncultured Methanomethylovorans sp. | reverse complement strand
GCAAAAACACGCGCCACCGCGACTCCACGCCAACTGCACATACCGCCGAACGTTATGGTGCATTATAGCAGCGACTTAACATATTGTGATTTATTAAAAAGAATAATTCACTTTCCCAAATTAGAATAAGCATATTGAGAATATAATATAGTTTTGTAATAACTTAATCTCCAAGCAATGAAACTAATAGAAGTAAGAGTTAAAAAATTTAGGAATATCATTGATTCAACACCTGTATCAATCTCAAATGATATTACTTGCCTCGTTGGCAAAAATGAGTCAGGCAAAACAGCTTTCCTACATTCCTTGTACCGCTTGAACCCAATAAGGAAAAATGCTAGCTTTAAGATTGAGGATCAGTACCCTGCTTGGTTAGAAAAAAGAGATAGACTAAGAGGATTGGATTTAAGTTCAGAAGTTCCTATTCAGGTTAAGTTTCAAATCGAGGAAAGTGAAGTTGAAGTTATAGAATCAATATTTGGAGAAGGAGTTCTTGAAAAAAATGAACTTATCTTATCAAAAAACTATGATAATGATTTCATATATCAAATCAGTATCAATGAGAAAAACTGTATAAAGAACTTATTAAGAGACTTAAGTTTCTCAAGAGAAACAAGGGCTGAAATAACTAAATATCAGACAATTAAAGAAGTAGAATCATACATTTCATCTATTACTCCAACACCGGAAACCCAGGAAAAAGATAAAGAGGCAATAGCCGAATTAAAGAAAAGGATCAAAACAGTTATTATAGATGCAGATGATTTGGAAACTGCAATTTATTTCAATCTAGCTGAATTTATTCCGCAATTTATATATTTTGACAAGTACAGTTCATTGCCATACTCAGTTAAAATTCAGGATGTGCTTAAAACACCAGAGCAAAATTTAAATGATGAGCAATTGACTGCTAGATCATTGCTTAGAATGGCCGCAGCAGATGATGCATATTTACTAAATCCAGATTACGAAAGAAGAAAACGGGAACTTGAAAATGTGGCGAATGCCCTATCCCATGATGTACTAAAATATTGGAGTCAAAATCCTGAGCTAAGAGTTAATCCGGATATTACACAAAAAACCGAGAGTCACCCAAATGGACAAACAGCAGTTATTGACGAGCTTAAGATTAGAATTTGGGATAACAAGCATCAACTTTCTCTGCCATTCACTGAACATTCCTCCGGATTTCAATGGTTCTTTTCATTTCTGGCAGCATTCTCTGAATATGAGTATTCTAAGAAGAATATCATTATTCTATTAGATGAACCTGGTCTTGGACTTCATGGAAAGGCACAAGCAGATTTCATAAGGTTCATAGAAGAAAGGCTTTCTCCCAAACGTCAAGTAATATATTCGACACATTCTCCATTTATGGTCCAGCCAAATAAACTTGAAAGGGTAAGGATTGTAGAAGAAAAGGATAGTGAACAGGGCTCAAAAATAACTGAAGATGTATTAACTACCGACCCTGACACCTTATTTCCACTACAAGGAGCACTCGGATATGATCTTGCTCAACATTTATTTATTTCAAAAGATAATCTTGTCGTTGAAGGAATATCTGATTTTACATACTTACAAAGTTTCAGTGATTATTTTAAAGAAGTAGGGAGGCAGTCTTTGAATGATAAATGGACAATTGTCCCAGTGGGTGGCGCTGACTTAATTCCGACTTTTATCGCTCTCCTTGGAATTCATCTTGATATTACTGTACTTATTGATTCAAGAAAAGAAGGAAATCAAAAAATTAATAACCTTTCTGAAAAAGGCTACTTAAATAACAAGAGAATAATTACCATAGGAGAAATAATAAAGTCAAGATTCGCAGATATAGAAGATTTGTTTTCATTGGAAGATTATCTCCACTTATATAATTTAACCTTTCGAAAAAATCATAAACCTGAGGATCTTACAGGGACAGATCCGATTGTAAATAAGATAGCAAGACTAGAAAATATAGAACGATTTGATCATGGGAAACCAGCAGACTATTTTTTGCGCAACAAGGATTCCATATTGAAAGAATTAAGTGCCACTACACTTGATAATTTTGAAAGTTTATTTGACAGGATTAACAAGACAATTAAAAAATAACGCACCATAACAGGTCGGTATATGTCATTGGCTTTCCCGCACCGCGAGAACTTTCTGGCTAAAGAGGACAGTTAAGTGGTCGACGGTGCGGCCCGCCCCGACTCCCGCCGGGGACTCCCTCCTGGTGTCACGGTTTTTGCCAACGCGAGAATAAA
>CALBTS010000314.1 GCA_937968035.1 uncultured Methanomethylovorans sp. | reverse complement strand
GAGATCGTATTCGGTGACTGGAGTTCAGACGTGTGCTCTTCCGATCTGTGTAAGGCCTTGGATCACTATCCAATCTGCTATCTATAGCCGCACCAGTTGGATCTCTCCATCCGATTACAGCAGTTGAAACAGTTTTGACATCATAAGAGAACTCACTTCGATTGTCCCAAAACAAATCTATCCTATTCCCATTGTCAGCCAATTCAGCGTATAATCCTGGGATTTCTGGTGGTTCAGGTGGATTATAGTGTGGGAATGTATCTGGCAAAGTGACTGAGATTAAATCTTGTGCTCTATCGTAGATGGTCTTTGCCCACTGTGCCGAATTCTTCAAGTCAACCAAGTTATCGCCAGGGAATAGTGCCACGACGATCTTCATAGTCTTGCCAGGTTCAAGATCCCATCTCTTATAAAATCTGCCATTTTCGTCAACAAGGTTGTAATCCGCTGTTCCGGGTTGAGCACCATAGAACGAAAACAGGAATCTTGTATCATTTGGAGATGGCTGTTCATACCACGTTACATCATCTTGCACTGCACGTAGAGGAGTATATTTGGTGGTATTTGGGTTCTTTCCTGTTAGCAGCCAATACTTCTCATTTGCTGTTCTTCCTGTAGGAGTAAGGTTTCTGGGGTTTTTATCGTCTGGACCATCACCGACCTTCCAATACCAGCAATCGTATACTAATTTTTCAGGATCAGGAGTACAAACACGTGCACCAACCCAACCTTCGGTCATGCCTCCATCGCCATCAGCATCACGTGTGTAGGCAAACTCATATCCCTCACCCTTAACGTATCCAGAAAGGTCATCGGATGCTTTTTGTGTACCCCATGTCTGAGGTCCAACATCAGCATCCATGTAAATACCCATAGCACAGTCTTTAAGTACGTCATCGTGATTCATGTTTGTGATGTTGAACTCCACATACACGAGGTTCTTTATATAATCATAGCTCCATTGATAGCTCATTTGACGAACCCGAACGTTAAGAGGGTAATGCTTATTTGGCCCTTTGCTTGAACCGTAATCTCGCTCACCAGCCGTTCCAAAGGGACAGTAGTCATAATAAAATGCAATATAGTCCTGTTCGGATACTGGAGCACCATCCTCATCAAAACGTCCATCATGGTCATCATCATGCCGAGATGTGAAGGCGTAACTGGTAAAGCTTCTATCAGATAAATCCATGAACCCAAGAGGGAACCATATCTCCATATTTGCTGGGTCTTCCAAAATTAAAAATTCTAAAGGAGACATCTCATGCAAGTGTTTGCTTCCAAATTGCTGAAATCTGTTAGGTAGTTCATTGGCAGCTCTGAAGGGGAAGGTGTAGCCGACAAAATCTTCATCTATCCTTCCATCTCCATCATCATCAACCCCTCTCTTCTGAGATCGAGTAGAGGCAGTTGCCATGCCGTCTAATGCACTGTACAAATCATAATTATCAGCAGTGCTGGCATTACCCACGAGAAGCGGATTATATGCTGGAAGGAATTCATAGAGGTCTGCATCACCGTCAAAACCAACAGTCACCAAAGTGTCAAGGGCTGGCACCATTGTCGGCAACCAACCTGTCGCTCCTTCAGCAATTAGGCTATCATTTGCTGCAGTGGGAGGATATACTTTCCAATACAGCTTTCTATTCTGAGTATCTCTTCTTTGCTTTTTTGCTCCAAACCATAGTGCTCCTTGATACAAGTAGTCTATGCCACTTCCACCAGGATACTCAAGTGAAGGATATTGAGGCACTACATCATCCCCTGAGCCAAAGAAGCCATAATTACTTACCCTCAACCATATATTACCAACATTGTGGTATCTTGATAGATCGAGCTTCTTTGTACCAGTCGATGGAGTAGCCATCGCAGCATAAGCTGCTCCTACCATAAACACCAACAGCACGCCAAGGCAGAACACAATCTTAAATAACTTCATCAATCACTCCCAGATTACGGTCTGAATTCGATGGGAATTATCAGCAATACGTCAACAGGTTGACAGATCGGAAGAGCACACGTCTGAACTCCAGTCACCGAATACGAT
>CALBTS010000313.1 GCA_937968035.1 uncultured Methanomethylovorans sp. | reverse complement strand
GTTTTAGATTTTGCGAGACTCATTTATATTATATATGCCTCATTTACAGGCAAATATAATATTTTTCTTGATATATTTCAACCACTTCCTCTTTGATTGGCAATTTAAATGCCTAACGCTTTGTGGTAAGTGCTGTTGGCTCAGCATCGCGGTGGCGCTGTATTTGCACTCGTGATGGTGTGTTGAATTATTCTTTTCATTACAGGTTTGTCGGGATATGCAAAAACCGTGACACCAAATGCGAGAGCCCCGCGTCAGCGGGGCCAGCCTGTGCCGCCATTACAAATTTCTCGTGGTGGCCGCGAAGTTTTCGCGGCAAAGAAGCCAATTGTATTTACCGCCCTGTTAGTGGCTAGCTTTGAATTACTTCTTCCATTAGTCCGTTCTCTGGGTTAGTTTTGAACCCTATAGCACTCACCGTTAAATGAATAGTATCTTTTTTATTTGCAGGAATCTCAGAGTTAGTAGAATCTTTTAATTTTTCAATTACGTTATTGCATGCTACTTCAAAATCCTTGAATAAGGTATCAACTACCAAATATGTGGTTCCTGTCTTATCGCCTTTAAATAAATGTTGTTGGTCAGTTAGCTTGCTTTGATATGAAGATAGGGATACATCTTTCTTTGGCTTTAATTGATGTGCAAGACCACAGCGAAGGTTTTCCCATAACATTTCTCCCACTGGTTGATACTTAGGGTCCATTAATGATAAGCCTTTTAAAAATCGTTTTTTAGGAAGGCCAGGTTCAAAGAAATCAAAATCTTTATCGTCAAAGAAGCTTCCAAGGGTTTCGATACCTTGACTGATTATTACAAAAGCAAGATAGTCGAATCCTTTTTCGATAAGGCTCTTTACATTGCTAATCAGAACAGTTTGGATGAATTGTTCTCCTTTTAATTTCTCCATAATATATTGTTTTACAGGGTAATAAGTTTGCCACTAACTGCTTTATGGATTAACCTTAAGTTGAATTAACTTACTTTTTGTAAAAAGGGATTATATCAACTTGAGCAAATGGCTCATAATGATTATTCCTGATTAAAGCCCTCATATTTTTCTGAACTGGAAGCATTCTCATTACACTTTCTTTCAACAATCTATCAGTTACACCAAAATTCTCAGCCATAAATTTTGCTGTTTCTCCTTCAAGTTGTAAAGCAATCTTTGTCCCCATATTCTCGAAAACGACTGTATCAAAATCTTTTACACTTTGAGAAGCTAAAATGAAACCCACCCCATATTTTCTTGCTTCTCGTATTAATTCTGTTAATGTCTGGTCATACGATAGTTTGTGGGCTTCATCAATAATAACATATAACTTAATATCTCTACTCGGCCCTTCTGAAAGCATTCTGTTATAAACGGATTGGAGGACAAACCGTGCCACAGATTTCATTAATTCTGGAGTAGGAAGGTTTGATAAGTTTATGATTGAATTTTGATTTAGGATTTCAGAGATGGAAAAGCCTGCCGCTTCTGATGTGAAAATGTTATTTTCGAACAAAGGTTCGATACGATATTTAAGATTTTTGACATTTCTTCCTTCATTCTGTTCCATAAATTCAAGAATAGTCCAAATATCTTGAAAAAGAGGCGGATCATTATTCCAAGTATTCTTATCGGTAACAGAAAATCCTTTTTCTTGATATGCTCTTTTGATTGCATCTTTGAGCAGTGGATGTTGAATATCACCTAATCCAAATATCTGTTTTAAGATCCCAGATACTTGGTATACATTATTCATGTAACTAACCTTTTCTCTTGTGGTGCTATTGGTTGATAACTCTAAAGGATTAATATTCATCCCACATGATGGATCAAATTCGTTTGAACCAGTTGCCTCATAGAAAGTAGTTCCATCATTTTTTGTCAGTGTTTCTGAAGTATATTCCCCTTGAAAATCTAAAATTAGAAATGGAATATTCTGCAAATTAAGCTCATATAAAAATCCACTTGTCGTTTGAGATTTCCCTGCACCGGTTGTGCCAACAATTAAAACATGTTGATTTGCTAGTTTCTTGGGTTTCTGAGTTTTGGGGTTAAAAATAACATCATGTGAATTATCCACATTTTTACCAAGAATTATTGATGGTACCTCTTCTGAAGTTATTACAGGAATTTCATTCTTTTTTTCTGGACCGGCCATTTCTTTTACAGGGATTTCAATTTCAGGAGCGGGCTGTTCGTTTGTTTCGTCAACTTTTATGTCTGGTTCATTTATTGTTGGTTTTTTATGTGAGAGGTCATCGGTTTTCGATTCCATTTCCTCTTCAATTTCTGTTTCCCGAATCTCCAATAGTTCTTTAATTAAATCTTTCCCAAGTTCATAAATCTTATTACCATTGTAAATGTCTATTGGTTTAGTAATACCACCCCAATGAATGATATAACCAGTTTTCTCAAATTCAATTTTAAAATCGCCCCTGTTAATTTTCTCAACTAACTTATATAGATCTGAATTACAGGTACAAAAACCATTTCGTATGGATCTTTCAAGATAAAAACCAATTAAAGTTGACAATGATTTATTCGCTATTTGAATGTCAATTTTTATGTTTTCATCATCCGAAATGAATTTAGTTCTAAAAGCTCTTTCAGAGTTTTCGTTTTTCTTACAAATTTCTTCTTTCAGCGTCAGGCTCTCAGTAATACTGCCCTCACCAGAACGGAACTTTACCTCTATCAAATTAAGTATTAGTTTCCCATTTTTAGTATAAACCAATATCAAATCACTCCTTTTGACGGTGACTTCTTCTTCAAGATTTCTTTTCTTGTTCTGTGAGAAGATATCTATATGAGTGTCAACAGGAATAAGTACTGCATTTTGAAGTAGCCCTTCTTTTTCAAGGGCCAAACGAGTAATGGCAAGACCAATGATCTCCCTTGCATTATTAGGATTATTAATCAATTTTAGAGCTAATTTCCCTGATATAGAACGTATAATATCTAATATTTTTACTGCTCTAAAAGAAGATGTAGGAATATTGATTTTTTGAAGCCCATCCTGAATGAGTTTTTCAATTTCATTTAGCCATCCTGTAGATACAATTAGTCTGTGACCTATACCATCCATAAATTCCGGAGTATAGTCTATCAGATAACTTTTCAGGTTGGGATTAGCATCTTCGGGATTATCAAAATACTCAATACCAAAATTTCGATCAATCGTGAATACCCAGTCAGACTGTTCATGTATTCTTGATAAAATGTAACGATCCTGCTGATTTAACTCCAGCTGGATTGTTGGAACATGATCCGACGATCTACCCCAAGTATTAAAGGAACAGCATAAGCCAAGAAAGTTTTTGCCAATCTGATAAATCAATGCTGAAACTCCTTCGCCATCAGTAACCTCTGAAATTTCACACGGAACGACTTTCCTTGACCATGTAACTGCCTGATCCAATACATTAAACTCTGAACGGTATTCAGATAATAAACCATGTAAAAAATAACTACCAGGGACATTGCCAGCAGGTCTGGAAATGGTTGAGGTTACAAATTGATCAATGATTACGGTTACATTAGCTTCACGGAAATCTACTTCAGTCCATTTATCCGGATTTACTTTAACTTTTGAAAAGAAGAGTTTGGGGAATAATGGGTTGTGGCTTGGCTCCAACAATTCTTCATCAATTTCAGGTCTGGTTTCCGTTGAACTGCTATCGTTCATCAAGTTGTCAAATGCATTACCCATTAGTTCATAACCCAATGAGCCATAGAAAGCAATATCATATCTAAGGGTTTTGAAATCAGGAAGTTTTTGCAGCTCTCTAATTGTGTTTAAGAAAAGTAATCCATCTCCCGGATTAATAACATTGAGTTTAAGTGTTTTAATGTATGGATGATGTTTTAAATATCGCCACAATCTGTCTGCGATCTGGGAAGGGGTTACTGATGATATGTTACCTAAATCATCTTTATAGCCAAGTGCTTTGGATAAGATGGCAATAACTTTTCTGATATCAGTAGTGGTACTCCTCGGAAAGATGCTCCAATACAGATCCAAAACATCTGTATTGACAAAAAAGCTATCTTTCTCAAAGGAAATTGCGTTTGGCAAATTGAGTGACAATATCTTTTCAATTCCTTCAATATCTATGGCTTGTCGAACTTCATCATCGGACATGCCTACCATCTGATCGCTCCAATTAAACAGAAGTAATTGATACTGCAGTAACCATAGAAGTTTCATGGGATGTGTGGGTGCCAGGAGCAGTAGTTCTTCAGGGTCTTCACTTGAACCCAGTTTTATGTAGATAGTGTCCAGACGATTGATTAAGCGTGTGTTAGAAAGAAGATTATTTACTTCTGCGTCATGGGCTTTTGAAATAGCATCTGAAATTTTTGATAATAAGGTTGAAAAGGCTGATGCATAGGATATAATTAATTCCTTAAACTGGCGCAGGTCCAAAATTTCAATAACAGCTGATGCATCATATGAAGTTATGGCATGAAAAAGTTCTCTTCTAGTTTCAAGAAACGCATTGAATTCACTTTTAAATACTGTTAACTGAATTTTCCCAGGTTTGAAATCATCAGTTTCTAAAAATCCCCGGTTTAAGATATTCACATCCCAAACACCGCAACTAAATGGATCCTGTAAGGTCTTTAATTCTAAATCATAGAGAAGATTGTTTAATGCAATCTGATATGTTTCACGCGGTCTGGTCTTAATACGATAAAGAAGTTTTCTGCCTGATTCCCAGCCTTGACTATCAATTTCTACTTCCGTGCGAAATCTATATGATGCTTTAAATGTGGCTTCTGCGGTATTTCTAATTTTATTATATCGTTTTGTCTCTCCACCAATGGTATCACTTTCCTCACCTCTTAGATAGAATGGTTCACTGATATCATGTATTGGCTCAGTTTTTCCATCTGCCATAGTTCGAAACATGATGGATTTATTTTCATCCAATGCCACAATACGAATATGCACCAGCCATTCTTCTCCTGGTTCCAGATCAACATCTTTAAATGGGAAATTAGCCTGTTCACTGGATCCCTTGGCAGTTTTCCTATGGAGTTCGCTACTGCTGTCTGTTTCTTCGTCTCTCTCCAGAATTACGATAAATTGTGAAACCTTGGGTGTCTTACGTGGATTAGTCTTCCATTTAACTCTCATTTTCGAGTTATTAGTCGTCACCAGATTATCACCATCCAAGAACAAGCCTGTATGCAGAAGTGGCTTGCCATCCTTATCCCGGTATGACTCTAAATAGAGTTCAATATCTTCACCAGCCAGATCTTTGAACTTCCACTTATCAAAACTTATCTTGCTACGCCAGTCTTCATCAATTAAAATGGTCTCTGTCCATTCAGTGACTTTTACCTGATTCCTATTTCTGAAAAATTCAAGGAGATGTGTCTTAATGTTATTGAAGTTGGGATCAAGACCCTTATTTACCATTGAATCGATTGCTATAAAGAGGGTTTTATCAGAGTCAGCCAGGTTATCAACACAATCACTGTTTCTTTGAATTCTTTGCTGAACATCATCCTCTTTGAGTTTAAGATCAGGAATTATGTTGAGATAATGTAAGTAAGCTCCAGCAGTTTCCCATGTACAACCATCTTTTTTTAGTGCGAGTAAATATTTTAATTGATTTTCGATTCTTTGTTTTCTTATAGGATTAGAAGAAAATACTGATTCTATTATACTTTGTTCATTTTCTGGGAATGAGAGAATTAGTGATTTTTTGTGGTCATTTAATACGCCGGCAAGATCATAAGCCTCAAAAGTATGAATATCATAACTGTCCTCTGCGGCGCCCCTGAATCCCTGAGGAATAAATATTACCAACACCCCAAACTTAAATCTGTTACGCAATTCAATAAGTCTTCCACTTTCTATTTCATATTTGTTTGATGCAACCGATGATAGTACATAAGCTTCAATTTCTTTCGATCTTAATTCAGAATCTGAATTTATCTTTTCACATGCAAATCTCATTACCGAAGCAGGGAGATAATCAACACGCATACAATGATTACGCTGCTTCTCTAGTAATTTAATTTTTAGATCATTAAAAACTGCCTGTGCAATTTCTTCAAAAAACATTTCCTGGGTAATAGCTATCATGATACTATTTCTATTTTCCGATTAAAGTTTCGTTTAATATTTTTTGTGCTTCATCCTCAAGCCGGATTGCTTCTGCCCTAAGGTCGTACGCCTGGCGAACAAGGTCTCCAATTTCTCTTTGTTTATAACTTTCAGTTATTGGAATTAAGATTTCTCCTGTTTGTTCGGGTGAAATTCTATCAACAACAGCTCCATATTTTTGACGGACTATTAGTGCTTTCCCATATGCGGTAGAAAGCCATGCATTTAAGTATCCACCGTCAATTTCATTATTATTAGGCACTATTCTCATTAAATCTTGAGCAGTAGCACCATCCAATTCATCATTTACATATCCAATTTTTCCTAAAGTCCCTGCACATGTCATTAATGTCCATCCCTTAGAAAGTATATGTTCCTCAATATCTGCTGTTTCAGTTTTGGAAATATACTTGAAAGATTTTCTAATTTGAGCTATATGTTTGCCTGCGATGTACTTTACACCATACTCATTTTCAACGAAATTTCTGACAAATAAAGGAGACATTCTTATATCTTCAGTAACTTCGAATATTCTCCTGTAATTAGAGCAAAACTGAATTATGTTATCTTCAGCTTTCTTAGCCCAAGGATTATAAAAATGTGCATCTAGTCTAAAATCATAAGTAAATTCATTAGAGCTAACAAGTCTAATCTCGACTGATTTATTAGGATCAAAGGTCTCTATTTGAGTTTCAAAAAGAGGGGGGAGGTTATTGTATTGGAGGATAAGGGTACGAGCTTTTCTAATTAAATCGTTTGCTAACTCCCTTTTTCTTTTTACGATTTGAAACTGTTGTAAGAAAAATTCAATTTTATTATATTCTAGAATAGGTATTGGCATGCTAAGAAGGTCATCTTCATAAATGTGATCTATAACTGCTCCAGATTTTTTCCCTGTTATTAACCCATTTCCATAATCACTTATAAAATAAAAATATAGCAACCCAATGATAGTTGAATCTAAAGGTATTACTCTTAAAGCATCTTCAGATATTGCAAACTTAATTAAGTCATCATTTACATAGGTGGTATTTCCTATAGTGCCTGAGCGACTAACTAGTAAAGTATTATCAGTGACCTTGTAGATATCGAGATTCTGGGTTAAATCAATTGATAAGAATTTCTCTGGCATTGGCTCAAGAAGCATCATATCAGAAGTAGTCAAGAACCCAATACCGTTATTAATATTATCAACTAAAATGCGCTTGAAGATTCCTGGGAATAGTACTGTGGCAAATTCTGACAGTGGTTTAAACTCGATATTTTCCGATACATTAATCTCAGAATTTGGTTGATAATAATCAGCATTGAGCCTGTAAACGCCATTAAATAAATTGACTGATTTTACTTGAAATGATTCCAAAATAAAATATTCTGAGACTGATTTAGTCATAATATCACTTAGATTTTAAAAAGCTTTCAGCAACAATTGGTAACTCATCATCTACAATTCTTCCAGTAGTTTCGACAAAGGGTAAAAAGTCTAAAATGTTTGATTCAACAAATGGCTTATAGAGGGATCTATCAACGATTTCTCTCCCTTTTTCATCCTTTTTATAAATAACATTCCCCCTACGATCTTTACCTACTTTTTTGACATTTGCCATAAATATTTCATAGGGAGCCATCTGTCCACTCATGCTTTCCATTAGTTTCTCCTGATCATTCTTTCTACGGAGTATCAGTACGCTAGTTTGAGTTCCGGTACGTGGGAGGAATGTTTCAACAGGCAAATCTACGCTTGCCAATACCTGACAGTTTAGTAAAATCCAATAACGGATATATGCATACCCTGGATTACTAAGAATACTGTCCGGAAGTACTATTCCACATTTACCGGTTCCCGGTTTTAAAAGTTTAATACAACGCTCTACAAACAAAACTTCCGGCTCCATTGCATTGCGGAGGTTAGCTTCCATTTGCCAATGGCCTTCTTCAGTTTTACTCCAACTATGAGCTAAATCATATTGTTCAAGAACTTCGCTGCTGTCAATTTTAATTTTTGCTCCAAATGGGGGATTGGCCATCACAAAATCCATTGATCCGAGCTGGATTTTTTCCTGCACAGCCTTTGGCCATTGAGTAGGTTCTTTGAGTGAATTAACAGAGAAAAGTCCACCACGTCCGTCATTGTTCATGATCATATTCATTTGAGCAGCTTTCACCAGATTGCTGTTAAAATCTACACCAAAAATGTGTTTGCCTGCTTCGTGAATTTCATCAAATAATGCTTTTTCTTCCACTTCAGTTGGTTGTCTTGGATTAGCCCAAGTATTTCTATGTTTTTGTCTTAATTTTTCACTTATATAATTGAAGGCAATTACTAGAAATCCACCTGTTCCACAAGCAGGGTCGCAAATTCGATCTCCAGGATTGGGATTAAGCATCTTTACCGTCATTTTAACCACATTCCGTGGGGTAAAAAATTCACCTTTAGTTCCTTCCAAAGTCGGACCAACAATTGTTTCATACGCTACGCCTTTAACATCTACGGATGAGTGAATGAAATCGTATTTTTCAAGTTGGGCTACGATATATGAAACAGTTTCATCATTAAATAAAATCCCTTCTGCTTGTGAATCAAATAGACCCTTAAATTCCGAACGATTTTTAACTTCTTTAAACAATTTTTCAACTCGGTCTTTAACTTCTTTTCTGCCATCAGGGTCATTCCTCTCTTCAGGACTTCTTATTGCAAATCTTGGCCTGCCACCATAAGTTTCATCTTCAATTTTTGCAAACAACAATTTTAAAAACTCCCAAAAAATTTGTTCTTTACTTCCTCCTTGATTAGCATGAATATAATCGTGACAACGCTTAAAGGCATATAAGAGGTTATTACCTGTGGCTACACGAAGCCTGCGCCTGTCAGTTGTATAAACGGATGATGCATCCTCCCCCTTGCGGGGAAAATCATTAGAAGGAAAAACATCCGTTTCAAATTTTGATTTCTTCTTTTGGAAAAATAGAGTTTCAATGCCATTTGTCCAACAACCAAATTCAGCAGAAGAAATATCCACCATCCATTGTTCTAATTCTGTTGTCCCACCAGATTTATCTGTTGGATTTGATTTCGGATTCGCAATTAATATTAAGACATAAGGATCTTCCGTACTTTCTTTGACAACTACTAAGGGCGCTTTCTTAACTTTTTGTTTGTCACCTTCCCAAACTTTTATTTTAAAATCAACTCTTATTTCAGAAACAGTGTAATTATATTCTTCAACTAATGTGCGTTCGAAATTCTGACGCACTTGTTCTACTTCAGATTCCTTTACCCAGTTCCCGGTTATGTAATCAACAATTTTCCCGTCAGGAATTTCCTGCTGAGTCGAATAGTCATAGCCGGGATCTTCAGTATTAGGTTTATTATTACTCATAGGATTATAGAATTATTTTGCTATTTCCGGTTCAACTTTAAAACGAGGTTTAATAACTTGTGAATTTGAAGCATCAGAAAGGTCAGTATAGAATCCTAATTGTCTAAGCCTGTCTTTCAATGCCACGAAGTTGTTGTTCAATGATTTTGCGGTCTCATGACTGTCAGATCCTTCAGGTAATTCATTAATGTAAATACCGTACCTGTTCTTTAACCACTCGACAAAATCAACTATTGTGATAGGTTGTGTTTTAAAACCCCTGGGGTCAGCACTAACAACTGCTAATTGAACTAGGACTTCTAAAAGAAGATTCCCCAGTACATATTTTCTTTGTTTGCCTCTGCCTCCCTGCATAAACCCATCTTCACGGTTCATATTTGTCAACCCTGCCATTAATTTTTTATGTCTGGCAACAAGATTCTTCCAATTTGATTTGTCGTTGCAAAGGATCTCAACATATTTATCTATTGCAGGAATATCCATCTTCATGATTTCCTGAACGTCAGGGTTTTCTTTTAAATCTTCATCATTAATAATGTCAGCTAATTTATATCCGAAAAAACCTTCAAGATGTGGGCTTGACAAGTATCCTCCAAGCTGTTCTAAGGTAGGATTATTGTTACCTTGTATTTTTGCAAATTCACTTAATTTTGCCAGTTTATAATGTGACTTGAAATAGCTATACATCTCATTATAATGCGCATCCAAGGATTTCTTTGAGAGAATATCACATAACTTATCTTGCCCAAGAGTTAAATCAACAAAAATCCGAGGCTGAAAATCACATTTGCATAATTTTGAAAAATCAGACTCACTTTGAATGGTTTTGCAATTAGTGCATCTCAATTTTTGCTTTTCTACAAGTGAATTGATCTGACTAAAAGTCTTTAATGCAAAAAGGGCAGTATGAAAATTGAATAATATCGTCAGATAACTAAACAGTTCTCTTCTGGGAACTGATTCTTTGTAAACCAAAATTTTCAAGGTATCAAACAGAAATTGCTTCTGATGTGCTTCACATATGAATTTATACTCAGGTACCAGTCTTACATTTACTGCAGGTCTATCAACACTAAAATTGTCTAGCAGTCTTAGCAAAAACTGGGTTTCAATATCCAGGTCATTGAACTTTTCTTCATCCACTAATAGATTGTATTCACCATGCCTTTTTGTTCCCTCCAGCAGATATGCCATTAAAAAGTCACTGTCGCTGGCAATAGCAGTTCCTTTAAACACATTATATAGGAAAATACTTACATCTCTGTCCTGACTTCTTATTCTTGGATCCAAGAGTTTTATCGTGCTTAAGTGTAGAGGTTTTAAATTTGAAATTCTAGCCTGACCCACTCTTCCCCGACCCTCAATAACGGTTGTTGCAAAATCAGAAATGATCCAGTTTTGCATCAACCTTTCTCGTATTGAATCATCAACTCCTTCAAAATTTGCCTTATCTTCCTTAATAATTTCAACAAGGCTGGATGGGTAAAGTGTATCTTTATTGGTAGAGGTAATGACTTTGCCCTTAGTATGAAGCAGCACCAAAAGCCTTACAACAGCTTGTTCAAAGTTTATATTATTTGCATCGAAAGGCATCGCAGGGAAAAACCTGAATGATTTTTGTTTTCTATCAAGGGCCATGGTTTGATTTAAATTTTGGTTAATACAAGCTTGCCTACAACTGATTTTTCAAAAGAAAATAGGTTAGTATCATCTTCAGTAAGAAATACCTTCATAGATCGTTTTGCCAATATTCTTCGTTTAAACATTTCTAGATTTAAAAAGAATGTCTGAATTTCTATAGATGTCGGCACATAACCTTCTTTAATGCGCATCAAAATCTCAAACAAATCAATGTTTATCTCAAGAGAGGCGGATTTATCCACATGCCTGAATACAATATGATCCGGGAAAAACTCTATGTGGCGAGTCTGGTTACCTACTTCAGGTTGAACTACTTCAAAGTCGGCAGCCTTAAAACCGTAAAATGCTTTTGTTTGTATCTTCTTTGAACTGTTACTACTTATACATACATTCTCTCTGCCAATAATTTCATTATAAATCTTTTCGGACTTACTTATTGCAAGAACTATGTCATTTCTTAGTTCGTACGAGTCATCCTGACCAGTTTTAAGAAATTCAACAAATCTTTTAAAGTATTTATAGGGTAAAAAGGAGTAATGATTGACATCATATTGTTCTTGTAAAAAAGAGTCGTTGCCTTCAAAAAAGACTTTACGTTTGATTGAATTGAGGTACATCTCAGCATTGTCCCTTCTTACCAGATCTTCATCGCTGGTTCCTTGGGGTTTCCCATTGAAATACTCCTGAAGATAATCCAAGTCAAGTTTCGATGTAAAATTGTTTTTATGAAATATCTGATTTACAGATTCTGATTTAGGATTAAGGAAATATAAGTGGTTTTCTGTTTTTGGCAAGGGCATATCAGCCACATCAATCTTTGCAGCAATTCTGACTATCCTGTCTTCTTCTACCGCATTAAAAATGTTATTATAATAGAGCCTTTCTAGAAGATTCTTTCCGTTATCTATATCCTTTTGTAACTGTTTACAAGTGTATTTATTGAACAAGACGAATGATATCAGTGATCTGATATCTCGCATTGTAATATGTTTTTCTTTTTTGAGATAAAGGGCAAGAATAATTTCCTTAAACCTTTTTCTGACAACTGGCCCTAAGTCATTATCATTAAATGTATCAATATTCCTTTTTACATAACACTTTTCTGCATATTCACAGTTCCCTGGCTCACATGGGTGCCAAAATCCTTTTAAATTGTTTTTATCTAATATTATATCAAGAAGTTTGTCAAGAATAGATCCTTCATCATCAATTTCAACAATGGACCGATTGTTGAGATTAATAAAGGCAAGAATTTCAGGTAGTTTATAATTATTAAATTCCAGGTAATGATGTACCATTTTCCCCAACCAGACATATTCTCTTTTTTTCAAAATAAAGTCCCGGAGTTTCCCTTCATTAATAGCAATTATTTTAACAAAATTTCCGTTGGGCTCTGTGGTGCCTTCGAAAGGTCTGAAAAATGTTTTTAAAAGTTCATCATTCTTCTTCCCGTCGTAATCCTGACTTCCATCATAAAGTGTTTCAAAATCAAATCCGGTATATTCAAATTTGCTTCCATTATCTGTTTCCTGGCTGAATTTTGCACCATCTCGTTTTGCTTCTCCTTCAATTAACTGGATAAAAGCTGTTTTGCCATCACCGGCATTACCTGTCAAAACCACAAGTTTCTTTTTACCGTTTAAAACATCTTGCTTTAAAGCAGTATCAAGTTTTGTTTGAATATAGGTTTTCTCGTCCAGCCCTCTTGTTAAACCGGTGCTTAGTAAACTTTGAGAGTATATTTTAAGGAAGTCTTCGAGATTTGGATTGTAGTTTTTCATTATTGAAATAATTGATCTATAATTATAGGGATGATGACTTTTTAACAATCTTACTTTTCAAATGCCCATATTTGTCATAATTATAACGATTTAGCCATTTTTCAGTTGGGATCAATTTATTGTCTTTGATTGTTGCATAGCCCAATCTGATTGATACAAATGCAACATATTTCCCGTAATTCTCAGGCTTAATATTTGCAATAGCCTTTAAATCCTTGCCAATTAAAACTGAATACTGTTCCTGTCTTTTGGCAGTAAAGGGGAACCCCTGTTTTATCCATTCAGTTCTTGAAAAAGGATTGTTGACCTTATTAATAATACCGATTGCTTCAATATTTTTTTTCACCGTGGCTTTGAAAATTCTGCGTTTATGCGATATAAAATATAATCAATTTCCTGAGGTTTAAGATTAAATGATTGTCGTAAGTTCTTATTTACTGTATCATTAAATTTATGATAGTTCTCGGCATTTCTGGTCATTGAAATTTCCTGGTTAGAAAAAAATGAAATTGCATTATTCAAAAATGGCAGCCATACGTTAAAATGATCTGGGTCTTTAAGATATAATATCATCGTTGGCAGACCGACACCAGCTCCGGGTACTTGGTTTTCGGACCAGAATTGTGATAAAACATGATAATTATCTACTTTTTCTGTCCAAAGCCGTTTTATCCAAAAATTACACGATTCAAGGGAATTTATTATCATCTTTCTGTTCTGTCCGATGAAAGAAAGCTGAAATCGTGTAAGTGTTTCCTTGTCCCTAAGCTTTGTAGTGTTACGATCAGGCGGTACAATTTCCGTATTGCATAAGTTAAGAAAATATACCAGATCAGAGGTATCGAAAGATCCGACCTTATTTTCAAGTAATGTTTTGGCACTTTTTTCTGCAGATACCCGTGCTATAATAAATTCCGGTTTTGTTGAAATACCTTCCCGGATTTTCATTATCAGGTTGATCCATGTATGGTTATCTGGTGCCATCGATTCATAATATACTTTTTGGCTCTACAAGATAGTGAATTTAAACCGTGACGACAAAAGGTTTCATCCGTTATAACCATCGGTGTTAACATCTTAAATCCATATTCATTAAAAAATTAATATCAAAATCGAGAACTTTTCATCTGCTCAGCTCTAAAAGGGGTACATAAATAATATTTTGCTATGAAAATGACTGAGATTTTAAAACCGAAATCAGAAAGCGAAATCTGGGATGGCATGACCAGACTATCCACAAATTTATTGCTATTTACCTCTGCCAGAGCTGGATTTATGCCAGGTGTCAAAAAAGCACTGGAACAAGGGGCGGATATTGATTACCTTATTGATTTCTGTGGAAAAACTGCCCTGGCAGCTGCCTCTGAAGAAGGGCAATTTAACGTAGTTAGATACCTGCTTGACAAGAATGCATCTGTTTGTGATATTTCTTTAATAGGAGCATTTGAAAGAATGGATTTGTTTACAATGATGCTGGAAAGGGTAAATATTAAAGAATGTGACGACCTACGTTTAGCATTGGAAGTTGCAGAAGGTGAAGACAAATATGAGATTGCCTATTTAATCAGGGAAAGAATCAATCGGGGGTAGTTTCACTTTTTCAAATAGTGAAACAAAACAAATGTAGTTAATGTGTTGTATTATAATATTATATAAACATAATTAAAGATTTTTAAATAGGATTTATTTCATTCATAATTTTACGTAAACAAAATTGAAACATATAGTCCTTGCCGTAAACTTTGGATTAGGTCTGGTTTTTGTGATTTGCGGCATGTGCCTGACAGCGCAGGGAAGGTTATTCACTTAGAGTCTCGAATGAAATAACAAAAGAACCGGTAAGAAGCGAAATCGTATTTGCGACTGGCAATGGTTTTTAAAAAATTCTTATGATATACCACTCAATTTCATCCAAATTCTCCTATAATCTTGGCCAGAAAGTCTTGCTCCTATAGGTCTTACCGTGTTCCAGGTTTCGACAGTTTGATTACCAAGCCAATCAGAAACCGAGTTCGAAGGCTGATTGAAAATCTCACCACCTATTGAAGCACTATATAATTGACCCAAACGATTCGCAATACTTCTTGGTACATTGTTTTTCCGCATTAATACACCTTCATCAGTATTGACGCCATAGTGCAAATAAGCAGGCAGGTTTGCCATTCGTTTCTTTTCAATATCATTCAAACTATCCCAATCCACGCCACTAGTTGGCATCTTCTGTAAAGCAGCAAGACCCCACGTTGCTGCATTAGCCACTACCTTATATAAAGCTTTGGTTGCTTTTTGTATAGCAATATTTGGTTCATCTTTTGGATATATTCTCATAGAAATGGTCGCAAGGTCATGGCCATTAACCCAGTCAATCACCAACCTTGCTATACTCGATCGGTCTAATGGTTGCCCTCCTTGATTTAACTCATCGATAGATTTTCTGATTTCATAAGTGCTCAACATTATGCCGATAAGCTTTTGCATACTCTGATTTTGTTCTGAAAATAACTGATTCTTATTCCAGTCTTGTGGTGTTAAACCGGAAGTTGCCAATCGACCAATCATTTGCCTTACAGATACGGTAGAAAATCCCGTATCGTCTGACTTTTTTGCATCTGCAAGAGTTAATGTACTTGCATACTGCCGAATACGATCTCTTAAAAAGTTTTTCTTATTTTGTGGCAACTGCCTGTATCCAAAAGTTCCCTGAAGTTTCTGTTCAAGCTGAGCCAAAAAAGCTTCTTGTTGCTGTGTTTGTTTTCTTAAATGTGAAATAAATTGCAGAATAGCTGACCATCTTTCATCTATGAAAAGCCAACGTTCAAAATCAAATTCGGCATGCCGCAAGGCATTATCTATGGCATTTACCAGCTGAGAATGCAATTCATCCGAGGCTTTCCTGACATATTGACCAGCAACCAACAAATCCTGATCATTTCTCACAGCCATTCCAACCCATCCCATGTTATCCTGTCCAGCGCGACCAACTCTTCCTGCCAGGTTCCAAAAATCTCGAACGGGCATAGGGCCTCTGAAGGGATAATTATAGGCTCCGATAATTACAGCCGATACAGGAAAATTTATTCCCTGAGCGATAGTCGTAGTAGCTACCAATGCCTGAAGTTTTTCATTAGACATCAGGTCTTCAATTAAAAATCGTATTTCGTCAGGTAGAGCTGAGCTATGTACAGCAATCCTGCGATTTAAAAATCTGGCTAATGGAAAATCTGATCCCAATTCACTTTGTACCAACCGGATTAAAAGATCAATATCCTCATCGGTATTAAAGTTGGCTGAGGTTTTTTCATACAGGTGTTCCGCAATAGTAAATGTTTCTGCTGGATCAGCAGCCAATATAATAATAGGTGCATCTAAGTTTAGAATTTCTCCGGAAACACATGACGTAATACGGATCTTCGAATTACTCACTTCAGACTTGGTTTGTTCAGTATCTACAAAATGTGCAAGCGGTATAGTTTCTCCTATTTCATATGTTCCCTTTTCAGTATGAAGTGTTCTTAGGAGCAGGTCATAGGTTTTACCTCTACCACTTACCTCTATAGCTCCAACTACACGTTCATTTGGTTGCCACCAATCCAATTCTAGATTGATGACATTTCCTCTGTCTCCAGCCAGCCAGTCAACTACTTCATTAGAGTTGGAAATGTCCGGGGTCATTAAGAGGAAATTGGCTTCCTCACAGTCGTTTTTAATTGTAGATAGCAGAAATTCCAACCTAAGTCCTCTAGATTCTTCTTCAATATTGTGAGCTTCATCAACCACAGTGAGCACCAATGGTCGTTCAGCGGTTGTGCCCAGGCCTTGACGCACCACCAAATTCATTTTTTCATAAGTAGTAACCAGGATATCAAAACCCGTCCTATTGCCTTTTTCTTCCACCAAATACTGCTCAAATCCATCGAGTTCAATAGCTCCGCTGGCTTTTTCTACTTTGATCCCGATTGATCCTAAATCCTTGTTAAGTTGAATAAAAATCTGATTTACCAATGTCTTTGTAGGTACAACATAGGCCACCCAGCCACCTTGCTGTTTGAATTGATTCAAGGCTTGAAGTATTCGATATTCAGCAATCATAGTTTTACCACTGGATGTAGGAAGATTGACCAAGATCGCTCTATGGGCAGGATTCAATAGCTGCCCTTCGATAATTGATTCCCGTTGCGGGTATAATAATTCGAATACTCCTTTTTCGTCTTGCCTGGTAATAAATTGATTAAAACGGGTAACCCAATTATTCACCCCTCTAGTGGTGTACCAAATCGTATTGCGAACCATTTTAATGGCAAGTGCTTCAAAAAACTGGTACAATAACCCGAGGCTGATATTTCCCGATTTTTGGGCAAATTCATGGGAAATATTCAGGTGATAATGTAGTTGAGTTTCAGGCTCAAGAGGTCTGCCTTCTATCAGGTATTGGCCAAGTATTTCAATACTCTTTGCGAGATGGTATAAGGATACGAGCTCTGCCGCACCGTACGGACGACTCTCTTCGTTTACCTTATTGAGAAAATTGCTTTCAAAATCATTCTGTTCTCCTCTTAACTGATTGATGAGCTGAACGGCTTGATCAATTCCCCTCCAGGAGTCTTTTTTGACCAGGCTGACAAGCGCTTTAAAGCAAAGTGTAAAGATTCTTCTGTTCCAGTCATCATCGACTTCAAGTTGATCAATAATTTCACTATTGCCTTTCAGAAATTGCTTTACAAAATGCCAATGTTCCCCTAAATAACCGAATACAATGATTTTATACTGATCATAGATGAAGTATTCACTCCTGGTGTCTACAGGAAGCTGTACGGCTATATCGAAATATGTTGAACAGAGCGCTTTAAATTCTTGTGTATCGCGTCTCTCCCATAACTCAATAATCTTTAATTCGCATAGTTCTTTTGCTTTTTCAAGGCGCTGTATATCGTCCGCAGTAAGTTCAACTGAATTAAATCTTTTACCCAGCTTTCCTTTTTGAATGAGCATACCTATCCCGATCAGCATATCAGGGTATGCCTGTTCGAGAAAATCATATTTTACCTGAATACTCATTACTAGCTTTCATTTATTATGCTTAGCCATTCTTCCTTTCGAATGGTAACATATATAGCCAAAAGCTTTATTCCTTTAGGCTCCAAAACCTGATCTCTTAGCCGATTATAACTCACGGATATATCTCTTTCATCCGGATAAACATCCCGTACCAAAACTCCAATCAGCTGGTAATCACAGGTATTTAAATAGTAAGCTCTTTCGCTTGCTTCGAAATCCCTTCTGAATGGATGTTCTTTTGGATAATGTCTCATTTTATTTTTAAGGTAAGAAATCAAAATAAGACGTTTACTCCTGTCGTTGTATAAATCTCTTAATTGTTTCTCTATCCCGTCAGCGCTGGTCATCACTTGTGGTGGCCGGGTTGCTGTTTCTGAAGAAGTCTTTACCTCTCCAAACAAGAATAGCACCTGGCCATCCACTTCAATGAATCCTACTAAATCAGCCCCGGTTTTATTTCCCTTTGGATTTCGAGCATCTCTACTTTCGTTCCAATGAAAACGACATGAAAATTTTTGTTCTAAAATTATTTCGGCATAGGCTTCTCCGACACGGAATTGCTGTGTTGCAACTTCCTGGTTTTCTAATGCTTGAATATCAGCCAATAACTCATCACTGGCTACAAAACCCGTCTCGTCTCTCAACGCTATTAATCTGGCCAGAGAGTCCTGCCACTCTTCGCGATCAATTAGATTGTCTTTTACCAATCCTTTCAAGTGCCCAGAACATTCCTGGTAATCAAGCACAATACCTTCGTAACTTCTTTTTGCCGTATCGGTATGTTTGTAAACAACATTCATTTTAACGTTGCCCTATTTAATTTGTTCTTCCTAAACATAAATTGCATGTGCAAGAGTTTTTACATTCATTTTGACAAGTAGTGAAGAAGTTTTTTAACATTATCTACTTCCAGTAATTCCTGATTAAATGTTAATCAAATATTTGGCTATAATTTAATCTCTATTTATCAAATTAGCAATCTTGCGATAAATATAATGCAAATAAAAGTTACTGCAAAAGCATGTGTTTTGTAGCGCAGGGATAGTTGCAGGGATGGTTGCAGGGATAGGCTGCAAAACCCTTACTTGCAGGCTAGGAGGCATGATGTAAGTGTATTTTGCCTTAAACCTAACTAAATAACAGATCCTATAATATCTTCCATGCTAACTTATCTCGCAGATAATTAGTATATTAGCTTCTGATAAATGATATATTTTACAATGGCACATTCAATTTTAAAACCACTAACAGACGACGAACTAAAGATCAGGGTGGGTGAATTTATGAACTCATTCATTACCCTTAACAAGAAAAATCAAGCATCGCTTAATGAACTGAAAGAGAGTTATCATAATGCGGATCTTATGCTTTATCATATTTTGAAGGGCAGTAATGGCATTGTTGACAGCACAAGACTTCTGGATATACTCCTGACACTTGTGATAAATTACATGCTAGAAAATGATATGACAGATGGCCGAATAAGATCCATCAGTGAACCGGATAAGAGGTTTATCTGCTTTCTGGGAATTCTTCTGACAAAATATATCGAAGGCCAGCAGGGACCAAAAAAGGAAGAGTGGATTAATAAAGTCATTGATGCAGCTATCCGCAAAAAATGGTATGAGTAAAATTTGCTTCAACAGATGTCAGAATAGAATGAAAAATATTTTTAATAAATCAGACCCTGCAGCCAGTCCGAGCATATAATAATAAAAATTATTATGGAAAATGTATTTGCTATCATGGAAGAAAGGCTGGCTGGGATTGAGGAGTTGTTAAATACTGTACTTGCCAAACTTGATGGTCTGGAACGACCTGATGAGGAAGTAATCGGAGATCTTGATGATTGTGCCAGATGGATAAAAAAATCCACGTCAACAGTTTATAAATATGTCTCGAATAAGCAGATCCCTCATATAAAGAATGGTAAGAGAGTCCTGTTTAACAAGAAGGAGATTTTTACCTGGCTTAATTCTGGGGCCAGAGGTACGCTCTCTGACATCAGGGCTGAAATCGATCAGGATCTGCACGATCTGGTTAAAACCAGGAAGAGAGCATAGCTGTAATTTCAGTTACTTTTTCATTATACATATGGCTCTTTTTATCCCGGAATCTGGCTGATAAGCTTAATAATTGATATTCTTTTGCCTATCATCTTGATTTCAGGATGCTTATCTATTTTTAAGGAGGATAAGCCGGGCATTTCACCATCAGGAGTCCCGTTTCTTGTCTCCATTCTTTATCGTCTTTCGGTTACTCTTTCGAGGATTCCGGTCACCTGTTGAGAAGAGCTACACTCAGAGC
>CALBTS010000312.1 GCA_937968035.1 uncultured Methanomethylovorans sp. | reverse complement strand
ACTATATGTCTATGGAACCCTTTCAATTGTCCTCATCTCAATTCCCTGGGTTGCTTTTGATCAGGTAGTACCGGAAGAGGCATGGTGTTTATAAGTATGGGGCTGTCTACTTCCTTTGCGCGTTCAAGTAACAGCTCCTTACCTTTTTGTGTCACTGCGAACAGGGGCACTGCCGTGCCCACCTGTGCAACTGGTTTTATGAGTGTCCGCAGGTTCCTGGAGGCACACGCTGTTACAATATCAGTGTATTTCAGCAGCTCAGCAGCATTTTCTTTTGTGAGGGCCGTTGTATGAGCAGCTATTATAAAAACATCCAGATCCTGTGCACTCTCAAGGTCCCTTATCCTTGAAGCTGTCAGAGCATCTATTACAGAAACGGCTATCTTCCTGTGGCCCATTTGTGCGGCTCTTTCCACACCTTTGACCGGATCGATGCTTGCATGCTGCGGATCAAGAACTGTACCATTCCTTTGTTCAATGCCTGCGATGACCTCAGCGATCGGTTCAGTCTCCACGAGACCCGATATACGCGCTCCCATTCCCTGTACAAGTCTCGGATTGGCAGTAATGACGGTTCCTGCCCCATCACATACAGTTACCGTGGCATCCAGCAGACCTCTGTTAAGACCTGTCATCATCACTTCAGAAGCACCGAAACCCACGAACACATCCATCTCGAGTTTTCTTTGAGGAGTGAACAGGCCGAAATCCCGGATGCGGAACTCCATGTTCTTTCGAACTTCCTCTGAGTTGATCTCTTTGATGCCTCTGGCCTTTTCAAAGAGAGGGCACCATTCGATCTGTGGTTCACCTACTTCTATGACCTTGCCATCTTTTACAACTACCCTTGCCATTCCAAGGATTTCCATAACATGTACCATTTTTATATCACCTTATTTGCAGTTCTTGCTGACCTATTAAACAAAGAAGATCAAAGAGCATTCCGCCTGTCAATGACCTTCTTGGACTTCCCCTCACTACGGGGTATGGAGCCTTTCTCAGCCAATTCCACATTAGTACGTATGTTCAGAACGCTTTGCAGTTCGTTTTCCACATGTTTTTGCAGCGCAGCCAGATCACGCAGCTCACCTGTAAAAGCGTTATCTGTGATCTCCACTTTCACGGTGATCTCATCAAGCATTTTCTTATTCCTGTCCAGTATCACCTGGAAATGTTCCGTGATCTCAGGGATCTTCACTATGACGTCTTCTATCTGTGACGGGAAAACATTTATTCCCCTGACTATGAGCATGTCATCAGCTCGGCCTAATAATCTTGAGATACGCACAGAAGTGCGACCACATGCACACTCGCTTTCCAGTAGACGCGTGATATCACCTGTCCTGTATCTTATGATAGGAAGCGCCTCTTTGGTAAGAGATGTTAGCACGAGTTCGCCTTTTTCTCCTTCTGCTACCTGTTCGCCATCCTGGTCAAGTACCTCTGCAAAGAAATGATCGCTCCAGAGGTGCAGACCATCCTGCTCCTGACACTCAAAGGCCACGCCCGGGCCCATGAGCTCAGAAAGTCCATAGGAGTCATATGCCTTGATGTTGAGTATGTTCTCAAGCTGTTTCCGGGTGTTCGATGACCATGGTTCCGCACCGAAACATCCTACACGCAGGGACAATTTGTCAACTATGTCCATCTCCCTTGCGGTCTCAGCAAGATAAAGAGCATAAGAAGGCGTGCAGTGCAGTGCTGTTACTCCAAAATCCATCATCATCTCAAGCTGACGTACAGTGCTGCCGGTACCGCTGGGAACTGTCATAGCACCTATCTTTTCAGCTCCGTAGTGGAACCCAAGCCCGCCTGTAAAAAGGCCATAGTTCACTGCATTCTGGAATACATCATCCTTGCCAAGACCTACCATGGTCAGATTGCGTGCCAGGAGATCTGACCACGCTTCCAGATCGTTCCTGGTGTATCCTACGACAGTTGGTTTACCGCTTGTACCTGAAGACGCATGGATACGCACTATATCTTTTTTAGGCACGGCAAAAAGACCGAAAGGATAGTTATCCCGCAAATCGGTCTTACGGGTAAAAGGAAGGCGCCTCAGATCATCCAGAGATCGGATATCTTCAGGCTTGATACCTGCCTCTCTGAACCTGCGGGCATAGAAAGGAACATTATTATAAGTTGCAGCCACTGTTTTTTTTAACCTAGTGAGCTGTAATTCCTTGAGTTCTTCATGACCCATGGTCTCATATTTTGGCTGCCAGTATTTCATGTGAGTATCTCCTGAATGTTCATTCCTCATGGTTTTTCCTATTTATATCGTTTACTATATTTCCATTTGACGTGATCCGAAAAATAACAAGCGGTAACCTTATCTTTGTTGAAATGAGGGATGTTTAAGCATTCTCTACCAGACTATGTACACACTACTTCAGAGTATGTACAGAATTTCGTTTTTTATGCCATAATACTTACATGCGTGTGCACAGTATTACTATAATAAAAAAGGAATAGAAAAACGAAATATAAAAACGGGATAATATGTATCACTATGAAAAACGGTTACTTAGGTCCATCTTTCTTTTTTTCACAGTATTGTCCATAGGTTTCATTTCTCCGGTCTCCGGTGGCTGGAACCAGACAATTACGGATATAGATGTTACATATGAGGTTTCATCTGACGGAAAGAACGTGCATGTGCTCAGACAGGTCACGTTTGAGAACAAGGACGAAGATACCAGGTTCTGGAGGGGATATTATTCAAGCTTCAACTATTACTTCCCGCAAAATGCAAAGAACATCTATGCCTACGAGAAAGAAAGCGGCAATGGTCTTAGCTGGGATCTGATGCCTGGGGGATACTACACTTTCAACCTGAATAAAAAAATATGGTATGGTGATTCTTATGTATTTTACATTGAATATGATCTTCCACGCAACAGTAACACTGCAGTGTTCAGCATAATGGAATCCGGTAATAGGACGAAGGTTGTATTACGGACACCTCAATCCTATGAAACTGATATTGAAAGAAAGGATTATCATATGCTTGAACAGGGAGAATTCACTGAATTTGTTTTCCCCCGAGGAGCTACCTGGAAAAACCCCTGCCAGGTAACATGTGTGAATCATACGGATATGCAGGAGATAAAGAGTGTTGTCCGCCTCAGTGAAAAAGATGTGGGAATAACTGTCAGGTTCTGGGAAGGAGAAGATGCCTGGGGAAAGCATATTCTACATACAACAATGCAAAGTCTTGAGTTGCTCGAAAATATCACCGGGTTTCCATACCCTCCTCAATATAACATCACTATAGTCCAGGCAAGCGTTGAAGACACTCAAGGTTATGGGGGCTTTAACCAGGGAAGTAAAGGTATATATCTTCTTCATACTTCCAGCGATGCCATACTGATCCACGAACTCGCTCACTATTGGACACGTGACTGTCATTTTTCACACATCTGGATGGACGAAGGACATGCGGACCTATATACATATCTTGTCCTGGAACAAACTAATCCGGAGATAGCTATAAAAAGAAAAGACAAGTCTTTAGAAACTTACCAAAAGCTGGAAAGAAAATATGATATATCACTTTCTACGTGGGATACTGCAGATAATTTCGATTCGACCAACGGAGAGGAGATCCAGTTCGGTTACAGTAAAGCTTTCACTGCGATCTATTTGGTATACGAGGACCTCGGATCAGATACGATGCAGACTGGTTGGCAATGTTTAAGTGAACTTGGCCGAACGGTCGATGAACAATGCTTCATCCAGGTTATGGAAGAAACATCGGGTAAAGATATCGGATATATTGAAGAATACCTGTAATGGAAGTGGAAATTTAAAGGATGGATCCTGACAAAGTGATATGGTTCAAGAGGTTCACGATCTTTCGATCATTATCCATAAGATTGTTTTTTGTCTTACTTTGGCTTTAAGTAATAGTACATCATTTCTTTTTAGATTGAGGTACGATCATGGATAATGACAGGGAAATGGAACAAAATAATAAGCTTATAACCGAATGGGAAAGAAAGCAGCTTCTTGCAGCATTGCACACACGTCTTTTCTGGGTGGGAGAAAAAATACCTTATTTTGTTGAAATGGATGGAAAAAAATGTAAGCTGCATGACAGGGTATGGGAGCTGATCAACAAGGACATCTTATCCGAAGATGACAAGCAGGAAATTGAAACATGTATTGCATTACTAAAAGATAAGGAAAGAATAGACGAAGTTGAGCTGGAAACTAAAGAAATGACCCTTGAAGAAGCAAAAAAGCTGTCTGATGAAACCGCAGGGTTGTTACGCGCCATAATGGACCTGAGGGAAATCGAGGAAGGTATCTCTAAAGAAAAGGAGAACGAATTCCACGAGATATTTTCAGCCCAACGCACTGAAGAGATACGCAGATGGTTGAATTTCTTAAAAGATGCCGGCAAAATATAATTTTTAAAATGATAACTTTATATCAGAATCCTTTTCCTGCAATATATTCACAGTAGCCATAACTGATCGGGCCAGATTTTGTAGTCTCACAGGGAAAGTCTGCACATTCAAAACATAGTCGGACATCTTTGCTGAAAGCACAACTGGCGATCTTACAAAACTCATTTTGTCTTGGAGTGCAGCCAGATTTCCCATTAGGACACTGGCCGGAAGTCATTCTGGGGCATTTCTCGCAAGCAATACCGCACACGCCTATCTTCATATGGTATGATCTCCTATGGTTTATATAATAGCACTTCATCG
>CALBTS010000311.1 GCA_937968035.1 uncultured Methanomethylovorans sp. | reverse complement strand
AACCAGGAGCAGATAAACAAAGCTAATGCACAGGCCTCCGCGTTGCCTGTGACCGAAAGGCAGCTATTGGGCTTTGAAAGAAATTTCCGTCTTAATGATGAACTATATACATTTCTTCTTGAAACCAGAGCCGAACAGGAGATGCAGAAAGCATCGAACAGGGCAGACAGTGAAGTTATTGATCCTGCAGATTCCCGGTATAGTTCAAGAGTTGCACCAAATCCCATCAAGATATATTTCCTGGGTCTTTTCGCCGGATTTGGTGTACCCTTCCTGATAATCTTCGTGAGCTTTTTATTTGACAAAAAGCTTAAAGATGAAGATATAAAAAGGATGGCTCAATTACCTGTGCTGGGCAACATGCCTCATAATTCAGACAAAACAAACCTCGTAGTATTCAATAACCCGAATTCAGCCATAGCGGAATCTTACAGGTTATTAAGGGCAAGGATGCAGTTTCTTACCAAAGAAGAGGCTTCACCTGTAGTTCTGGTAACCTCCTCAATGCCAGGAGAGGGTAAGACATTTACTGCGATCAACCTTGCCTCAGTATATAGTTTACTTGGGAAAAAGACGGTACTGATCGGATTTGATCTCAGAAAGCCTAAGATTTATCAGGACTTCAAACTAAGTAATGAGAAAGGGATTTCTACATGGTTGATAGGCCAGGATAAGCTTCAGGATGTAATACAGGAGACAGCATTTGAAAATCTATCAGTTATTTCAGCTGGACCGATCCCGCCCAATCCCTCAGAACTTACTGCCCTGGGCAAGACAGAAGAGCTGCTAAAAACGCTCAGGGAAAAGTTTGATTATATTGTGATCGACTCTTCACCCATAGGCCTTGTCTCAGATACTTATCATCTTGCATCCATGACTGATGCCTGCCTTCTTGTTGTCAGACCTGGCTTCACCTTGAAGGAAATGTTTGAACAGACCCTGCACGATATAACCGCAAGGGGCACAAAAGGAGTAAGTCTAATTATCAATGATATAAAGGCAGAAGGCAAGCATTATGGCTACGGGGAGAAATACGGTTATACAAGTGATAAGAAATCATCAGGCCGATTCTTTAAAAGGGGGCGCAGGACTAAGGCTTAACCTGATATCAGTAACCAAGATGTTTGTCTGATGGATCCATCTCTTATTGATCTTCCAAAATTCCTTGACCTGAGAGGTAATCTTTCATTTATTGAGGAAGATACCCATATCCCATTTAAAATCAAACGAGTATACTGGATATATGACGTCCCGGGCGGCGAGCACCGTGGCGGACATGCGTTCAGGGAGACGGAAGAGCTCATTGTTGCCCTTTCGGGCAGTTTTGATCTCAGGTTACATGACGGCAAAACTGCATACAATTTTTCACTTAACAGATCTTATTATGGTGTACTGGTTCCAAGGATGGTCTGGCGAATGATTGATAATTTCTCAACTAATTCCCTGGCCTTGATAATTGCATCCACAGACTATAACGAGGAGGATTATCTGCGCGATTTTGATATGTTTAAATCGATGGCAAAAAAGTGAAGTATCTGGCATCTGATATTTATAGCTGTAATGTGGTGGAGCTTATTAAAATCCATAATCCCGCCGGGAATATTACAATTGTCCAGAACGGAGATTTCCTGCCGTTTGATATAAAACGGGTTTATTATCTCTATGACGTTCCGGGTGGATCTGAGAGAGGCGGTCATGCCCACAAAGAACTTCATCAGCTTATAGTCGCTGCCAGCGGATCATTTGATGTTATACTTGATGACGGGAGAAAAAGAAAAATTGTGACACTGAACAGGCCTAATTACGGCCTGATTATCGTTCCGGGAATATGGCGTGAGATTATTAATTTTTCTTCTGGTGGAATATGTCTGGTATTAGCTTCTGAAAAGTATGATCCAGATGATTATATAAGGCGATATAAAGATTTTTTAATGTGGAAATCACTGAAGTAACTACACAGGAATATAGGGATTGCATAAAATCACCTTACCATCTATTTGCTTCATCGGAGTTTAATGACCTTAATAAGGGGAAAGCCGATGACATACATTATCTACTATTTCGGGACGATAAAATCAGATTAGGAATTATTCTCGGAAGGCAGGATAAGACTCTAAAATCTCCATTTTCAGCTCCTTTTGGTGGTTTCTCCTTTGTTTCTGAAAATGTAAAAATTCAATATTTGGAGAAATCAATAAGCTTATTATCAGAATGGGCAAGTTCAAAATGTATTGAATCAATAGAGTTAACATTGCCTCCTCTCTTCTATAATCGGAATTTTATAGCGAAGCAAATAAATTGTCTTTGGAGGATGGGTTATGAATTATCTGTGATTGATCTGAATTATTCGTACGATATCAAAGAAATTGGCGATTTTATTCATGATAAAATGTGGAGAAATGCGCGTAAGAACTTGCGTATTTCTATGGAAGCTGGGTTGAATTTATTAATGGCAACTGACGAGCAACATATGAGGATAGCATATGATATAATTGCGCAAAATCGAAGTCATAGAGGTTTCCCTTTACGAATGACGCTTGGGGAGGTGCTGGAGACAAGTAAACTTATACCTTCTGATTTTTTCATTGTAGAAAACGGCAGCAAAATTCCAATTGCATCTGCAATTGTTTTTCACGTTTCAGGTAGGATTCCACGTGTTATATATTGGGGAGATCTCTTTGGATATTCTGAAGTAAAGCCTATAAATTTCTTATCCTTCAAACTCTATGAATATTACAAAATGCTTGGCAAGGAATACATAGATATAGGTCATTCTACTGAAGGATCGGTTCCTAATTACGGACTATGTGAGTTCAAAGAGAGTATCGGTTGTAGCATATATCCAAGGTACACTTTTAAAAGATTGCAATCGGGATGTTTGTAATTAATCCAGATAAGTTTCTCATGCCTACCTATCGAATCAGTCCATTTAGGAC
>CALBTS010000310.1 GCA_937968035.1 uncultured Methanomethylovorans sp. | reverse complement strand
CTTGATCTTCAGGCGATTATTGGTAAACCAAATCGCAAGCAGAAATGCAATTCCTATTTGCGGAATAAAGTTCATCAACCACAATTCCCAGGTATTCTTTATTGCAGTTGTGAAGGTACTATCTGCAAATAACTGTCGAAAATTCTGCAAACCAATGAATCTGTAACTACTGGACATAAGCGTCCGGTCTGTGAAGCTCAAAACAATAGTGTTTATTACCGGATATAAACCGAAGACCAAGAAACCTATGATGAATGGGGCAACAAAAAGGTAACCATACTGATGATGCTTGAGTTTCTTAAACATTGTGCTCCCTCATAAGTTGTTTTGTGTGTAGATGAGTCAGTACAAAATCTGTACTGACTCATCCAAAAAATCAAGTGTCTAATATTCGATAACCAGTTCCGGGAACTCGTTCCGGACAGCATCTTTCCATAGTCTCCACATCTCATCCAGGGTGATCGTACCCTCGAGGTAAGAGTTCAGAGGATCATTAAGGGCACGCTGAATAGCATCGTCAGAGCCCTGCATCAGACGGCCATTCACGGAAGGCGCAGCAGCTGCAAACATGCCGTAGGGGTTTTGACCGCCGAGGAATTTGCTCAATTCGGAGTCATCGAATGTGGAAATGATCTTTTCGACAACAACCTGGCTGCCAACAAAGTCACCAGCTGCCTGATATTGATCGTCAGGAATGGTGGGATCGATAGCTTTCAGGTATTCATTGGTGTATACACCAGTTGCCCAATTGGTCAGATTCTCTTCATCTAAAGTGCAGAATCGTACAAATTCTTTGGCAATGTCCATGTTCTTGCTCTCCTTCATTACACCCAGCCAGGTACCGCCCCACTGATAGGGGAGAGGTCCTTCGATGACAGCCCAGTCGCCCTTGGTAGAGCTGGAGCCATCAGCAGAGGTGGAGTTGGGATACAGAACATAGGGCAGACCCCAGGTGGGAAGGAAGTAGCTGAAGATTTTCTTGGGATTACCTTCGGCATCTGTCAGTGTATCATTCATGCCGGCGAACCAGCCTTCCTGCCATTGGGTTGCGCGGGCTTCGTAGCCATTGTCGCGGAAGAGCTTGACGGTCTCGACCAT
>CALBTS010000309.1 GCA_937968035.1 uncultured Methanomethylovorans sp. | reverse complement strand
TAGAATAAGGGACGCATTATCTCATCGCAATGAAAATACTTTGAGCCGGGAGACAGCACTGTAATAATCCTTCGGTCCCAATCGGTACGGCCAATGAAAAATTTACCCTTTCTGAAAATAGTTTGCTCTCTTTTTGCGGATTTGGTCAATTTAAAATAGTCATGAAAAAGCCCTCTCCCTTTAATTAAAGGCAATTTTGGAGAATATTTCACGACATCGAGGGGAGTTAATCCATTGAACCATTTTTGAGAAATGACTGTAAGTACACCCTGAATATATACAATGCACGGAATATCTGTCATTCCAGCGATGAGGCCAAATTCACTTTCACTTCCAAAAACATGAATCACATCAGGCCGGAAATCATTAATTACATCCAGATATGGTTTCATGTCACTCCGTAATGGTGACTTATGATCCCAACCTTCAAGTATTCTGCTAATCCGGTTTGGCGTCCTGTTCTTATTTACAGGATAGTAAACTGTATTATTAATTTTAAACGGCTTTTTCGTATTATTAATTACGACATAGGAAATCCCTAACTCAATTTCCGGGTATGCAGCCAGGGCATTTTCCAATGACTCAATCCAACCGCCACCTATTACCTTCTGCTCATAATGAGATGCGCTCATTGAAGGTGTATTGGCAAACCAAAGAACTTTCATATCTTAAAAGCTATAGACCAACGGCTTAATCCTCCCTTATGAACTTGCTTGAGGAGACTTTTGGATTAGTCCTGTTCGTCTTGTTCCTCACTATATTAGTTATATGACTATTAGCATTTATAGCCAGGGCCATAGCCACCAGAATCCAGATCAGAAAATGATAATTATATGATCTTAACGAGTTTATTTTAATTTCATTAATAAGAAAAAAGGTAAACATAAAGGCAAATGCTGTCAGGATCCCCCTGTAAGAAGAATTTTCTCTTTTAATGCTGGACTTGAAAAGCAGAATAATTGTATAGATTATTAATGCCAGATATGCTATTCCTCCAATCCATCCATAGATCATTGGAATGCACAGGTACAGGCTGTGAAAATCCTTTATGTTACTACCTAGAGGGCCCAGATTTCCAAGCCAAGCCAGGCTGTTAGAATGTGATACACCATAGCCATATCCCAGAGTCCAATTCTCTTCGCCTATTCTCTTATAACCTTCTGCATAAACATACCCCCTGTTGATCTCTTCTCCGGTCACGAGGCTGTTAACACTCAGTCTGGTTAAATCTATCTCCTTCAGGCGATTGCTAATTATATCGAAACCGAATAAGTCTCCGAAGTTTATGATAATCGGAATCATGATAATAAGAAAAGAACCCAAAATCAATGCCTTATTTGTAAACAATGTAGCTGATCTGAATATGAAGAAAAGAAATATGAAAGCAAAAATTAAAATGAAACCTGACCTTGTCCCTGTTATCAGGATATTCAGAAAACTAACAATCATTAATAACAGTGGCGAATAACCCAGCTTAAAATACTGCGAAGCATTCTTATCCATAAAAAGGGAAAAACCTAGTATGAACATCAGTAAAGCAAACTCCGAGAATAATTCATAATCTCCAAACAAGGAAGGGAATCGTCCCTCGAAGGCATATTTTACACTACTTACAGATGGATATCCGGGGTTCGCACCCAATAAAAATAGTGAGCTATCGATGAATACAAACTTTTGGTTCAAGGCAACAACAAATAGTATGAAAGACAGAAAGGTGGTAGTAAGTATAATATAACGAACCTGAAGCTGGGTAAATTTGCAGTTCTGTAAATAGATAAATGTGATAATAAATCCGGTAAACATTACCATTGATTGGAATACATCCATGCTGTCAGACGGATTCTTGACCAGATAGCCCAGAATATTAGTAATAAATAGAACCAGAAGGCAAATGCCAATAAATTTATCTTTTATGAAAAATTTACCTTTAAAAAGCAGATAGCTGATGAGAACAACTACTGGAGCAAAAGCAATTCCACCCAAATAGTCGCCGGTTCCCATAATGCACAAGGATAAAGTGTAGATGATGAAAAGGAATTCATCATGAAAGATGTGAAATATGATGAAAGAGTGTGCCGCTAGAATTATCAATCCGACCAATTTCATTGCCGTCGAATTAAAAGAGAGTAACTGGGCAACACTTATTCCCAAGAACAGGTTAAGAAGATAATAGATGAATTTATACATGTAAATTTAATTCTAGAGTAGATGTTTCGTCATTATCTGTCGGACCACAGTTCTTTCATCGACCATGTGTGTTCAGAATCGGGCTCAGGCTATCTAATCAAGCTGCCCATATTCCTTTCTTTTTCTTATTGATAATAAAATAGTATTGTAATGGTGCCAGAATTATTGCATTGAAATTAGCAACAACAGATGCAACAAATAGTGCATATACTCCCATACCTGAGTACTTAATCAGGCTTAATGCCACAACCAGGTAAAGCACCGGACTTATTGTGCTTGCTATAAACT
>CALBTS010000308.1 GCA_937968035.1 uncultured Methanomethylovorans sp. | reverse complement strand
AGATCGTATTCGGTGACTGGAGTTCAGACGTGTGCTCTTCCGATCTTCTTGTTTGATAGGGTCTGACTTTTGTTAACTATACTTTTTGCCTTTGAAAATACCAATGTCCATAATTTAAAAACGGTGTTCCTGCAGTGTTGCGTTGTTTATATCTGTATAATAATGCCGATGTGTCTTTATTGTCGTTCAGTTGACATGTCTTCTTGACAATGGTTAGCAACATATGCCTGGCAAGGTTTATCAAACTTCATGAAAATTAACAACATAAGATGTTTGATCAATTGGCATGTAGTTTGCTTTTATATTTAGTGAACAATAATCGAGGTATGGAAAATGAAGAACAAAGCGTTGCTCAAGTGCGGAATATTTATAGCATCTATGGCCATGGTAATTTCAGGTATAAATTGTTCCGTTGCTAATCCGGTTGCTCCATCATGGGAGGTGGATGTGAAAATCCCGTTGTTTTATAATAATGTCAATATCAGCGATTTATTGAAACTTGATGTTTCTGCCAATAAAGGCCCAGGCTTTCCAATAATGTTTGAAAAAGCGGTTTTTGTA
Organism: uncultured Methanomethylovorans sp.; assembly: GCA_937968035.1. Lineage (GTDB taxonomy): Archaea > Halobacteriota > Methanosarcinia > Methanosarcinales > Methanosarcinaceae > Methanomethylovorans. The sequence goes on along the minus strand of CALBTS010000308.1, from coordinate 1,914 downwards.
AGCGAAGTCATGGCGGTTGATGTTACGGCAGCAAAGGGGATATTCGAAGATGGGCATATCGAATACACAATGATCAATCGGCTGGGAATCGGAATTGATTCAGCAACTATTTTTATCAGTCGTTCTGCCAGCGAAGTGTTCCAGTCCCCTGAAATAATTATCGGGCCCCTGTCGGTAGCTGCAGCTGAAGTCGATGATCAGGGTTGCGTTGTGAATCCTAGTACGACTCAGCTAACCAGGGTTCTGGGCCACGATGAAGCTAAAATACTGGATAACGAATCGGGTTTGGTGTATGTAGGATACTCCATAAACGTCAGCGGAACAGATGGCCAAGCGATCGTAATAAACCCGCAGGAATCTCTGTTTTCTAAGGCGTCGCTATCTGTTAAGATTAAAATGAATTAAGTCAAGCGACTGTTAGGGGTTATGAGACATTATTATTGCATATGGCTTGCCGTAATTTGGCTCTTTTGCATGGCTATACCAGTGAACGCCGTTCTGGAACCCATGAGTATGGCAATGGGCGGGGCAAATTTAGTAATGTCTCGAGGAGTATACGGTGGCTTGGCCAATCCAGCCAATCTTGGCTTCAGTGACAATGGGGGATATTCGATCAAGTATTTTCATTTTGGGGTTATGGCAGGCAATAACTCTTTTAGCCTGGAGGACTACAATAGATTTTCCGGAAATTTCCTTGACGAACAAGAGAAAATGCATATTTTGGCATCTGTTCCATCATCTGGTTTTAAGGCACGTTCGGAGGCGGACGCTGTACTTCTGGGAATGAGCTATGGTCGGGCCTCGCTGGCAGTAAATTTCAAGACATCAGAAAGTATTTCAGTAACAGAAGATCTATTCAGTTTATTGCTGTTCGGGAACCAAAAGGATAAAACCTATAATCTTGCCAATGGGAAAATCGGCGAGGGCTGGACGGTTGCTTCTGCAGGTGTTGCGTACGGTCAACCTGTAAAAGTAGATTTTCTGAGGGAATTATCGTTGGGGATAGGAATTAAATATTTGGCCGGGATTCAATACGTAAACATTACAGGTGAGGGTGACATCACAACTACTGACCGTGGCCTGGTCGGGGAAGGCGCGATTTCCATGTTGAGCGCTGGCGATAGGTTCTACAGTCCGAGGGATATAACCATAAATGGTTCCGGTTTGGCGGTTGATTTAGGAGTTGCCGCTCGCATCAGCCAACATTGGTTCTTTGGCGCATCTTTGTTAGACATCAATGGTGGAATATTATGGGCTGGCAGTATCAAGCGAAGCGATATAAGTCTTAACGGATCAGCGTTAGGAGTTGGTGATGTTACTGGTTTGCTTGCGAGCAATGGTCCCTCTAAAAACGTAAGTATAAGCGGGGAAGGCTTCAGGACCAGTTATCCGTCTTTATTCAACGTTGGATTAGCATATAATTCACGGATATTATCCTCTGAAATTAACCTGCAGAAAAAAATATATCAGGAGCCGAGCAGCCTCAGAGATTGGAAGATTTGTCAGGGGATGGAAATTAGGTTAGTACCACTTTTCCCCCTTCGGGCTGGTATCAGCGCACTGGATTGCCATACGATGTCATACAGCGCTGGTGCTGGATTGCAGATAGGTGTTTTCTCTATTGATGTTGCGGCAAGCAGTCTTGGGTGGCCGGGCTATGGTATTAAAGGAGTAGGTGGCAGTGTCTCATTAAGCACAGAGTTGTAATTGGTTAAACTTAAAATGTCACAATATTATGACAATAGTCATAATATTGTGACATTTTATTAATAGTTATTATTATTATAGAATTGTTAACTCTATGTCTTCTATATGTTTATAATGACAATAAGGTCGAGGCATAATAAATGCAATATAATTGTTACATAGAATAAATTATTTTCCAAATATTAATAGTGATTATGAAAGGAAATG
>CALBTS010000307.1 GCA_937968035.1 uncultured Methanomethylovorans sp. | reverse complement strand
ACAATGGTTGTCATAGCCAGATATACTAAGGCTATCTTCGTGAACAGACGTTTCTCTTTCACAAAAGTTCTCTTTATCGCGTCTTTAAAGGAAACCTTTTTCCGGGTCGTTGTATCGGCCATCTTGCAGTTGTTTTTCTCAAGTAGCAGCCTGCTAAGGATAACCACTATTGAGATCTTAACTATTGCTGTTATTATGAATACTCCTACATAGAAGCCGCCTACAAAATATCCAAGGGCCGGTAGTACTATTGGTATCTGGTATGTAAGTATCTCTCTTATATAGGCAGGAGTGCTGTTAAGCAGGGCGCATAACATTGCCTCTCTATCATTGATACAGCCACTGTTGCGAACCTGTACCACCATGCTGTTAGCAGCAACAGCGGAGCCCAGAGAGACCACAAATGCCGAAGCACAGCTATCCGGAAGATTGGTATGACGGAAAAGAGGGCCAGCCACTACGGATAACTTTTGCATCAGTCCGAGCTCTATCAGAAGCCCTGTGCCAAAAAGCCCCAGTGCTATTGTTATCAGTATCGGGATAGCAAAATCCAGAACTTTGAGCAGGAGGTCGAGCATGCAAATATGTAATGGATGGTATCTAGATTAATGTATCTAATCCTTGAAATGTCACCAAAACCTTGATATTTACTGTAATGCATGTTGGTGGTGGTGAACAGATGTGAAAGAGGACCTGATGAAGATTCTTGCCTGTCCTTTATGCAAAGGTGACCTTGTTCTGAACGTGCAGAGCAAAGAGGGTGACGAAGTTATAGCAGGTACATTGTACTGTGAAAAGTGCAATGAATATTATCCTATAGATGATGGCATACCTAACATGCTGCCTCCGCATCTGAGGGAATGAGGTAAGGTAAATTGCAGGTAGTTCATATTAACAGACTGGGGATAAATTCCATTGAGTTTGATATGGAATCTATGGAGATACCTCTCTCCCCCGGGGAAGAACAGAGTTTTGAGATAGTGATAATCAATTACAGTTCACCTACCCATGTACATATTTCTGTAAGCGATACTCTTAAGCAAAACGTCACAATACTTGAGGACAATCCATACGTGACCCATGAAGATTATATCCCTGTGGTGGTCAGAATTCCTTTTGACGGCAAAAAGATCTATCAGGGAGATGTGTATGTAACAGTTAGCCACGGTGCCAGGAAAAGTAGTTTCTCCATGGTTCTGGGTCAGCCTCTTACTGGCAAGGATACAAAATGCATTCAGGTGGATGATTCCCTCTCAGCACCTAATGAGGTCTATGTAAAGAACAAGAAGTCTGCAGGTAACTGGAAAGAGCAGCTTCCGGAAATATCGGCCGGAATGCTGAAAAACAGTTATGAACATGTGATCTCCAAGGCTACGGTCTTTCTTTCAGGAATTCTGCTGCTCGTTTTATTCATCCTGACGGTCTCAAGTATATTTGCGAACGGGATCAGTCCCGCGCTGGGTTTTTATTTAGCTGTTGTCTTATCGATACTTTTCACAGCATTCTGTGTATATCTCTTAATAAAGCTTCCAATATTCAAGTGATCCGGGTAGTTGATCTACATGAAATATATCATAGTTACAGGCGGAGTTATGAGCGGTCTTGGAAAAGGCATCACTGCTGCATCCATTGGTAGGAACCTTAAGAACATAGGTTATAAGGTAACAGCTATTAAGATCGATCCATACATTAACATTGATGCGGGAACTATGAGTCCGTATCAGCACGGGGAGGTCTTCGTGCTTAAGGACGGAGGAGAAGTCGATCTTGATCTTGGGAACTACGAACGTTTCCTGGATACGGAACTTACCCGGGACCATAATCTAACTACAGGTAAGATCTACCAATCTGTGATCCTGAAGGAACGCAGGGGAGATTATCTGGGAAAGACCGTTCAGATCATTCCTCATATAACCAATGAGATCAAGGACAGAATAAGGAAAGTTGCCGCAAAGAGCGGTGCAGATATCTGCCTTATTGAAGTAGGCGGCACTGTCGGTGACATTGAAAGCATGCCTTTCCTTGAAGCTGTCAGGCAGATGCACCGGGAAGAGAAATCAGAGGACCTCATCTTTGTGCATGTGACGCTGGTACCGATCGATACTCAGGGTGAACAGAAGACCAAGCCAACCCAGCATTCGGTCAAAGAGCTCAGGGAACTGGGACTTACACCGAACGTCATAGTTGCAAGGTGTAAGGAGCCTCTTTCAAGCAGTACCATCTCAAAGGTATCCCTGTTCTGTGATGTACCGGAAGAAGCTGTTATCAGTGCCCATGATGCAAGGGATATATATGAACTGCCTCTTTTGATGGATAAGGAAGGCCTTACTCAATATCTTATTAAAAGGCTTTGTCTGAAATCGACCTCTTATGATCCCTCCTGGACCGAAATGGTGGAACGCATGAATAATCTGAAGGGACAGGTGAAAATATGCATAGTAGGAAAATATACTCACCTTGAGGATTCATATCTCAGCATCAGTGCATCCATAAAGCATGCTTCCATCGAATGTGGCTGCGATTATTTCACTGACTGGCTCAATGCAGAAACGCTGGAACAGGATCCTGAGTGTCTCAGGAAGCTTGATGATTATGATGGCATTCTGGTTCCCGGCGGATTCGGAGAAAGAGGTACTGAAGGCAAAATGATGGCCATCAGGTATGCACGCGAGCACAACATCCCATTCTTGGGCCTGTGCCTGGGAATGCAGTTGTCGGTGGTCGAGTTCGCAAGGAATGTATTGGGTCTTAAAGGAGCGAACAGCACTGAATTCAATGAGGATACGCCTTATCCGGTCATAGATATACTTCCAGAGCAGGAGGGTGTGGAGGACATGGGAGCCACGATGAGGCTGGGAGATTATGAGGCTCAGCTTAAACCAGGTTCCCTCGCAGAAAATATCTACGGGTCACGTAGTATAGTTGAACGTCACAGGCACAGATATGAGGTAAATCCCAATTTTGTGGACAAATTGCAGGAAAAAGGGCTTGTGTTCTCAGGAGTTAACAGGAACCGCATGGAAATATGTGAACTTCCAGGCCATCCTTTCTTCTTTGCATCCCAGTTCCATCCGGAGTTCAAGTCAAGACCAGGCAGACCTTCCCCTCCATTCAAGGCTTTTATGTGCGCCATGCTGGAAAGGCAGAAAGAAAGGTGTTAGCTCATTTTAAGAGGGTCCACCTTCATATATTCGCGCAGCACCGT
>CALBTS010000306.1 GCA_937968035.1 uncultured Methanomethylovorans sp. | reverse complement strand
ATACGAGATCGTATTCGGTGACTGGAGTTCAGACGTGTGCTCGTCCGATCTTAAGTGTTTTCAGGTCCTTAACTATATAATCGGTCAGGTCCATAACCTGGAACGGCAACCCCCCGTAATACACCACCTCTTCCAAGTGTGCCTCTTCAGTGATCGCTTTCAGTTCACGAGTCGTTTTAATTTTATCGGCATCACCGCTTAAGCGACATACTAGCAGTGTTGCTTTTGAATCTTGTGATACCAATCTTCCTTGGTACATATCCCTTGAAAGAACGTAACTCTTCAATTGCCGTATTTCTTCTTCTGATTTCGGCAGGTTGTACTCATCTATCAATTTCCCGATTTCTATCCCATCCGGAGTTTTCTTAATATCCAAAACATTTGTCAAGCTTAGAACGCTAGATACGCCTTCGACCTCTCTAAACCTATTAGTAAGTTCATTGATCCTGGATATTGTTTCCGCATTGAATACATCTTTCGCTTCCAATGCTATCATTGCCATCTGATTCCCGCCATACTCCTCACCAATATAATTAAACATCTGAACTGCGGGATCACTTTTTGGCAAAGCACTGATGATATCGGCGTTAATTTTCAGATCCTTTATACAATAACCAAAGATAAGCGTCAGCAGTGTTGTGGCGGCCAATATAGGCACCCTGAACCTGAAAACGAAATTGGTGAAACTTTTCATCAAGTCTCCTTAAATAATTAAATTTACTGTTATTGATTCAAATATGATATCTACCAATTGACCACCGTAGACCCCCATGTAAAACCGGCTCCGAAACCGGTAAAAACCACCACATCACCTTTATTTACTATATTCAGACCTATTGCCTCACAAAGGGCAATGGGGATTGAAGCCGCCGATGTATTTCCATAGCGATCGATATTAACGAACACCTTTCGCAAGGATAATCCTAAACGTTCGGCAACGCCCTCCATTATCCTTTTGTTGGCCTGATGCGGTATCAATAAATCGATATCATGGATTGACATATTCGCCTTTTCAAGTGCAGCTACCACAGAATCTGACATGGCCTTAACAGCATATTTATAAACCTCCTTGCCGTTCATATGTATGTAATGCAAATTATTCCCCAACGTTTCGACACTTGCCGGCAATCGAGACCCTCCAGCCGGCAAGCACAAATGCTCATACCCTGTGCCATCTGAGCCCAAATGCGTCGAAAGTATCTTATGTCCTACGGTATTGTTCTGAATGACTATTGCACCCGCCCCATCCCCAAAAAGAACACAAGTACTTCTATCTTGCCAATTTATAAATCGAGAAAACACCTCTGCGCCGATTATCAAAGCCGTGTTAAACGAATTAGCAGATAAGAACTGCGTAGCCACTGACAATGCGTATATGAACCCGCTACAGGCAGCACCGATATCGAAGGCAACAGCCCGCGTCAACCCCAACTTTTTCTGCACCGTACAAGCGGTTGCCGGAAACATCATATCCGGAGACAATGTTGCAATAATCAACAAGTCAACCATACAGGGATCAATCATTGCATTGGCCATAGCTCTTCTCCCGGCCTCAACGGCTAAATCCGATGTAGATTGATTGGCAGCCGCAATTCTTCTTTCCCTTATCCCGGTACGCGTCTGTATCCAGGCATCCGAAGTATCAATGATATTCTCCAAATCAAGGTTGGAAACCACCCTTTCGGGCACATAAAAACCTGCTCCACTTATATATGTCGGATTCAACATGTTCACCTCTAATTTATTTGCTGTCAGATTGGAAAAGGGGCTGATGATAGGTGGAATTGGTATCATTCATATTACTGGACATCCTTTCCTCTGCCAAAAAAGATTACACCGTATAGCTAAATTCAGGGCAAGCGTGCCCCATAATATTCCAGCAATGATATCAATCAAATAATGGTATCCACAGTAAACCGTTGAAACCATCAACAAAACAGTCGCTATTGAAAACGGCCAAAACCATTTTCTGGCATTTTTTTTGATGTATTTACATATCAAATAAGATACCGCGGCATGCCCCGATGGAAAGGACCAGATCGGAAGAGCGTCGTGTAGGGAAAGAGTGTAGATATCGGTGGTCG
>CALBTS010000305.1 GCA_937968035.1 uncultured Methanomethylovorans sp. | reverse complement strand
TGACACCAGGAGGGAGTCCCCGGCGGGAGCCGGGGCAGGCCGCACCGCCGACCACACAGGGGTCCTCTTTAGCCAGAAAGTTCTTGCGGTGCGGAAAGCCAATGACATATACCGACCTGTTATGGCACGTTTATTAAGTCACTGAAATCTCAGCGGAGCAAACTAGGCCTTTGGTTTGAAAGCTGCCTCTTTGGAGGATTATGGTTATGAATTGTAATGGACTTTCTTTTGCATCCAACTTTTGCAAAATCTGTTACCATGCAATAAAACACAAATTATTGTTGGCAAACCTTTTAGTAGATACAAGCTTTAAATTACATATTAAACTATTCAGTCACTAATCGGTCTAGTTTAGCTTTTATAAAACTTGGTGATTGAGTCCCGTTTTCGAAAATGTCTCCATGTTTATCAATTAGTATATAGTGTGGCACTCCCTTTATATTAAAAGCATTACGAAATTCACTGCTTTGATTTTTTGACAGGAAATAATGCTGTCCTGCGAGTGAATATTTGCTAAGTACAGCCTTCCAGTTTTTTTCTTCAGAATCAAGACAAATGAATATGAAGGCGACTTCCTCTGATTTGTAGAGTTTCATTAATTTATTTGAGTTAGGCAATTCTGCAATACAGGGCCCACACCATGTAGCCCAGCAGTCTATATAGACAACTTTACCCTTATTTATTTCAATGATTCTATTTATTTCGGTTTCAATTGAATTACCTCCCAGCTTATGAAGGATAGCATCAGAGGCTTGAGTTGGGTTTTCGAGATTGTTGGTCGTTTGACGATACAGATCAAATAACGGTTCTTTCAAATATGGCTCATTAATAAGTTCAGAGATGATCTGTTCATAAGTCTTAAACATTCTTGTATTTGATTGGTCTAAATCCTGACGTAGCATTTCAGTTAAAACCATTTCTTTCAAGAGTGGATCATGAGTATATCTTATTGCACCAAATATTCTTAAAGAATCCAGTACACCTGGATTTATCTTAAAGTAATTTTCTGAACTGAAAAGATTTCTGTTTTCATCTCTTACCTTCTCAAGCAGATATACAGGATAGAAATTAGCAAATCTGGAAAGTGAATAACTGCTTATTAAGATTGAATCATTGAAGGGGACATGATCATTCAAAAAGTCATAGTAAGAAACTGGCACCTTCCAATCTGTTCTTTTAAGGTTATTAGCCATTCTATGGAAATCAGGATAAGATACAAGATCTCCATAATAATTGACATCCAGATAGATTTTTGCCCATTTTACAGTCTCTGTTAGTGGATTATTTTGTATAATGAATTCATTTAGAAGATTTTGCTCTTCGTTTCTTAACGAGTCTCTGAAAGTTTTGTATTGAACTTCATCTAAAGACCTAATTGCATTCATATTACGGTTATCATCATCATAGAGACTGCTTGATAAATACTTGAATTGGAATGCAGTCGCTTCAGTATTAAGCCTTGATGCATCTCCGGAGTAGGCGATGGTCTTAAAAAACTCGGCTGTTTGATTCGCATTACCATCAAAGTTCACATTAATACTGTCACCTGGATGCGTCAGAACTAGGTAACCCATGCTTTTATAATTCAGCCAAACATCAAGGGGAACGTAACTCTCGAATATTATTTTGAACTCTCCATTCTTGTCTACGGTAGAGGAAATTCTTTCCTTCCCAATCACAATTCTGTTAATAGAGAATTCGATTTTATTTTCCTTTACATCAGGATTCACAATCTTTCCGGCAATTATAACCCTATCTGAAATTTTGTCCTTGCCGTACGAAGTGCAGGATGCAATTACTAGAATAAAGACTAGGGAGATCAAGGTTCTCATTTTATGTTCTTATTAGTATCTGTCTGATTATTGGTAGTTAACTGAAATATGTGATAAATGTGCCATAACGTTTGGCGGTATGTGCAGTTGGCGAAGAGTCGCGGTGGCGCGTGTTTTTGC
>CALBTS010000304.1 GCA_937968035.1 uncultured Methanomethylovorans sp. | reverse complement strand
ATTGACAGATTTCTACAGGATCGTCTTTGAAAGGATGGGTTAAATGCTAAGGGTGAGGAATAAGTCCTGGGATATTCACAGACAATGCTAAAGCATCTTGATAAATATTATTCTGAACGCTCATGTCTTATCTATGATAACATCAACATGCCTGAAAATTGACCCTGCGTAGAAATGGGATTTTGCAAATACGGAAAAGGATGAGTAAGAGGTATAATATGAAAATTGCAATCATTGCACCAAGTCCTGTACCTTTCACTATCGGAGGAGCTGAACTGCTGTTCAGTGGTATGCAGGATGCCATAAACAATTATACTTCACACCAATGTGAACTCATAAAACTGACAACTAAAGAGAATACCTTCTGGGATCTGGTTGAATCATATTATAAATTCTATCAATTGGACCTATCACATTTTGATATGATCATTTCCACAAAATATCCTTCATGGATGGTCAGACATCGTAACCACATAGTATATATGGTCCATCCTTTAAGGGGACTGTACGATACATATCATTTGTGTAATGATGATCCGGAAGTTCCTGCTCAACTCAGAACCGGCCTTGTTAAAGAGATCCTTGATATCACTGAGATCCGGATCAGAAAGGACAAGAACGTAGAAGACCTGTTCCAGAAACTATTCCAGCTGAGATCCGAACAGGATAATTACACAAAAGAATTATTCACATTTCCAGGACCATTCATAAGAAAGATCATCCATTTTCTTGATCGTTGGGCATTGTCATATGAGAACATCAGAGAATATTTTTCTATATCGGAGAATGTAAAAAAACGGCAAGATTACTTCCCGCCTTCTGCACGGGTCAAGGTCATATATCCACCTTCAAAGATAGAGGATTTTGAGTGTCGTGGCTTTGAATACCTTTTCACTGCAAGCAGGCTGGACAGCCCAAAGCGTATAGATATGCTGATCGAGGCGATGAAATTCGTTCCACATAACATCAGGTTAAAGATCGCAGGTGAGGGACCCGAAAAGGCCAGGCTCATGGAACTGGCTCAGGGTGATACAAGGATAGAATTCCTTGGGTTCGTTACAGAAAATGAACTGGTAGACCTATATGCAAATGCTCTTGCCGTCCTGTTCGTTCCTCAGGATGAAGACTATGGTTACATCACCATTGAAGCAATGATGAGTGCCAAACCTGTTATAACAGCATTTGACAGTGGTGGCCCCCTGGAATTTGTGTCGGATTCAAAAACCGGGTTTATAGTTGACCCTGAACCTAAACATATCGCAGATAAAATAAATTATTTCGTTGAACATGTGGAAGAAGCCAGAAAAATGGGACTTCTTGCAAATGAAAAAGTAAAAAAGATCTCATGGAATGACTTTGTAGCTAAACTGATAGGAGAAAGAGATATCCGATCCCAGAGAAAAAAGAAGGTCCTTGTATTGGCTACTTACTCCTGTTATCCGCCAAGAGGGGGAGGCCAGCAAAGGCTATATAATATATATTCCAGACTTGCAAAGAAATTTGATGTGACCATTTGCTCCATAATTGAAAATGATAAGGAGGAGCAGAAACTTATCTTGAAGAATGGACTGACACAAATATGTATTCCACAGAGCATCGAACACGCAAGGTGCCAGTGGGAGATAGAAGGAAAGACTGGTTTGAACCTATATGATGTCCTCATGATAGATCTTGTTGAAAGATCAGAGAACTACATTGAAAAAGTAAAAAAGCTGGCTGATGACGCCGACATAGTTATATTCTCACACCCATACCTTTTTGTGCTGAAAAACTGGGTCGATCTGAATGAAAAGATCATCGTATATGAATCACACAATGTAGAATACCTTCTTAAAAAGGACTACGCAGGTATCCGTTACTCTCAAAAGGTATTCGATATTGAGAAAGAAGCGGCTGAAAGGTCGGATCTTGTTTTTACAACCTCTGATGAAGATAAGGAGCATCTGATGCTCTTATATGGCATTGCCCGAAATAAGATCCTTGTAACTCCTAATGGAGTGGATGCATCAAAAATTGAACTTATAAGCCTGGAAGAAAAGAAGCAGCTGAAAAAAGAAGTTGGACTATCTGATCACCGCACTATTCTATTTATTGGTAGCTGGCATCCCCCGAATTTGGAGGCTTTAAAGTTCATTCTGGATGAGATCACCAGCAAATTATCGGACTGTGTTTTTTTAGTTATCGGAAGTATAAAACATTATTATATGCACGAATATGAAGATTTCCCGAAAAATGTTCTGGCTTTCGGTGTTGTCGATGAAGATGAGAAATATGAGCTTTATAAGCTGGCAGACCTGGCCATAAATCCCATGTTCAGCGGCTCGGGAACGAATTTAAAGATGCTGGACTATATGAGTGCAGGCATCCCCACCATCAGCACTCCTACAGGTGCAAGAGGTCTGGATATTGAAAATGGGATACATGCCTTGATATGTACCGAAGATCAGATGCGTGAAAAAATAATCGAACTGATGAACACGGAAACCTTACGAAATAGGTTAAGGCTAAACGCGAGGAAACTTGTTGAATCCAGATATTCGTGGGACAAGATCGCAGCATCCATAATTGCAAAATTGAAGGAGATAGCTTAAACTTGAAGATAGCTTTTGTTGTCCAAAGGTATGGAGAAGATATTGTCGGAGGTGCCGAATACTTCACAAGACTGGTAGCCGAGAGAATGAGACAATACCATGAGATAGAAATTCTTACTACCTGTGCAGCAGAGTATCATTTCTGGAAAAATGAATATCCTGAAGGTCTTGATATAATAAGTGGGGTTCGTATACATAGGTTCAGGAACGCAGCAAAAAGAAATCCAAATAAACATACAAAGATACAGGAAGCTGTTTATTACTCTGCACATACAATAAACGATGAGATCTCATGGATAAACGAACAGGGGCCAAATTGCCCCGGACTGGTGCAGTACATTTCCCATAACAGGGATAACTATGATTGCTTTGTTTTTTTTACATTCCGATATTATCCAACATATTATGGGATAAAGGAGGCTGGAACCAGATCGCTGATCGTTCCCTTTGCTGAAAATGATCCTGCTCTTGACCTTAGCACAACAAAAGAGATATTTGAAAGTGCAAATGGGATTATATATTGCACACCTGAAGAGAAAAAGCTGGTTGAAAGAAAAGTGGGTATCGGAAAAGAAAAAGTATCTGACATTATAGGGTGTGGGATAGAGGTTCCAGATAGTATACAGCATACTGAAATGCTGGAACGTATGGATTATGTGCTATATATTGGCAGGATCGAAGGATCAAAAGGTTGTTATCAATTATTCGAATACTATCAGAGATTACTGAAGGAGTTTCCGGACATTCCCACCCTTGTACTTGCAGGCCTGGATGCAATAGAGATACCAAAGCACGAGAAAATAAAATATCTTGGTTTCATCTCCGAAGATGAAAAATATTCTTTGCTGAGAGATGCGCAATTTTTGATAATGCCTTCACCTTATGAAAGCTTATCTCTGGTAACCCTGGAAGCAATGGGCTGTGGAACAGCAGTATTGGTCAATGGTGAATGTGACGTGTTAAAAGGACATTGCCTGAGAAGCAATGCAGGTCTGTGGTATCAGAACTATGAGGAATTCAGAGAATGCTTCAGATATTTCTGCTCAAATGATCAGATAAAAGTTAAGATGGGTGAAAATGGAAAAAGATATGTGGAAAAGAATTATTCATGGGACATAATTGAAAGAAAATATTTAGAATTGTTTAGCTCATTTGATCGTGGCCAAAAACAAACTTAAGGCTGATCTTCATTGAACAGATTTTAAAAAAGATTGGGTAGAAGTTTATTTCCCACCATAAACTTCTACATCCGTGCAAAAGCACACCATAGTTTTCGAATATTCTGGCTATTGCTAACTCCTTTTAAAAAAAAGGAGATCATGTCCAGGTGCCTGCAACAGGGGTCACACCTGTCCAGCCAAGACCTATGATCTCATGTCCTGAGTCAGTCTGGATCACGAAATTGTTTCCTGCAGTGTTGTACACACCAAGATCGGTAGTGTTGTCTCCGTCCCAGTCGCCTACAATAGGTTCAGTGTTTGCCCAGCCGAACCCTATTTCACCAACGCCCGACAGAACCCAGGTACCATCATTGTTGTATACACCTACTTCTTCAGAGCCATCGCCATTCCAGTCTCCGACTACAGGCGTTACACCTGACCAGCCAAGACCGATGACTTCAGGCCCGGATGTACCCTGAATGACGAAGTTATTTCCATCGGTGTTGTATACACCAAGCTCAGTAACGTTGTCTCCATCCCAGTCACCTACGACTGGCTCAGTGTTTGCCCAGCCAAACCCAATGATATCGGCACTATTATTAGTTGTGTTCCACAGAGCCCAAGTACCCTCATTGTTGTAAACACCAACTTCTTCAGCACCATCACCATTCCAGTCTCCAACGACAGGCGTTACACCAGACCAGCCAAGACCAATTATTTCAGCTCCAGATGTACCCTGAATAACGAAGTTGTTTCCATCACGGTTGTATACACCTACTTCTTCAACTCCGTCTCCGTCCCAATCGCCTACTATAGGTTCAGTGTTTGCCCAGCCGAATCCGACTATTTCTGCATATTCGAGAGTTGTGCGCCACTGAGCCCAAGTACCATCGTTATTATAAACACCTACACTGTCATAGACATTGTCTGGACGCAGCGTTAAAATTACGAGACCATTACCATGGTCAGCGACATAGAGGTCATTACCTGAAACCGCAACACCATAGGAGGTACCTACTGTGTTGAAACTATCTACAAGGGTCACTGAAGAAGCATCGGATACATTCAGAGCAATGACTCCACGGGTATCATCTGCCACATAGGCATAATTTCCTGAGACAGCAACAGCACTTGCAGATCCGGTAGTATCATAAGTATCAGCAACGGTTATACTGGAAACATCACTGACGTTCAGGACCACAAGACCAGTGCTTTCATCGGCCACATATGCATAGTTGCCTGAAAGGGCGATACCTTGTGCATAGCCTGTGGTATCATAATGGCCTGCAAGAGTCGGCAAGGCTTCATTACTGATATCCACGACCACAAGACCATTGTCACCATCTGCAACATAGGCATAATTATCTGAGACTACGATATCTTCTGCAGTTCCGTTTGTGTCATAAGTACCTTCCGGACTTATGGCAGTCTTCGTACTGATGTCATATATTAAAAGACCACTGGCGTTAGCGGCTACATAAGCATAATCGCCTGAGACGGCAACATCATATGCAAAGTCTCCGAAAGTCGCTGTGTCTAACTCACTAAGCGTTGAACCTGAAGCATCCAGCACTATAAGGCCGCTTTCACCGGCAGCTACATAGACATAATTACCTGATGCTGTAACACCGGATGCAAAACCATCTGTTTCATAAGTGTCTGTGATACTTGCTGAAGAGGGATGCATAACATCCACTTTCAAGACACCACCATGACCGTGGGCTACATAGATATTATCGTTTGCAAAGACAACATCACGGGCATAACCTGCACTGGCATAATTACCAACAATGCTTGATAATAAAGGATTCGTGATATCTACATTCGTAAGACCACTGAAACCGGAAGCTACATAGGCAATGTTGTCTGAGACAGCAACACAATATGAATGTCCGTCAATGCTCTGATTGGCTGCAAGAGCGATATTAGAAGTATCTGTAATATTAAGGATCAAAAGGCCATTGGTCCCATCTGCAACATAGGCATAGGTCCCGTTGACAGCAATGTTCTCTGCGTTGCCACCAGTGTCAAGGGTATCTGCAAGGGCTACGTTGGAAGGATCAGTAATGTTGACAACCGCAACACCAACCGCACCACATGCTACATGGGCATAATTGCCTGATATAGTGATATCTATTGCACCATGATCATTTGTTGCACCCGCAATGGGGAGATAATCTTCAAGTGTTGGGGATGCTGGAGTATTGACATTTACAACAGTAAGGTTCGCACCATCTGCTACATAGGCATACTGGCCTGAAACAGCAACATCCTGTGCATTTCCGGTAGTGTCATAGCGACCTGTACGGGTCATCGACAAAGAAGGAGTTGAGATATCTAGAATTTCAAGACCATCGACACGACAGCTAATGTAGGCATAATTGCCTGAAATGGCAACGCCCATTACGTTACCTGCTCCTGTGTATTTGCCGATCAGGGTTGGAGAAGAAGGAGTAGTAATATCGATTATCAAAAAACCACCCGTGTCGTCTGCCACATAGGCGTTGGTTCCTGATATTACAATATCTGAAACGATACCATCAGTAGTATAAGTTGCTACTTTTGTCGGATCGGCATCATTTGTGATATCCATCACAACGATATCCTGTCCCTGTCCAAGGTAGGCATAATTGCCTGAAACTGCGACCCCGGTAATGCCTCCGCCGAGCCTGCTTACGAAATCCATGTTGATTTCGGCGGCAGTACTGACCCCTGAGACCATTACCAGAAGTAACAATATGATTCCACAATTGATTTTTCTACTTAGATTGGTTTGCATTTTTATCACCAGTCCTTATCAGAGAGGACATAGAATTGTTTTTAAAAAATATACTTCACTTAATATACTGATTTAATTATATTTAGAGCTTTTGATAATCAACTTTTGCACACTTGACATAGATCAGTTGCAACATCTGTATATTCAACAATATGACACATGAAACGTGAAGCAAAACTCGGTTTTTATTCTAACAGAACTCAACGCTGAAACATAAATGGTTAAAATGCAGCTAGTTACGACACACTTTTTTTACAGTATCTTCTCCCACGTTTTACAAAACCGATCTGGTTACAGACATATGCAATTAATGCTCTCAAAAAGTGCTGCGTTGATTCATATGCATAAGTTATATAATAGACATGACCAATATTCCAAATGGGGAAGTGATGAGATAAAACTTTTTAAATGTGGAGGTCGGTTTGAAAACTGAATGGAAGCTCCTTACTGGTTCAGAGGCCATTGTCAGTTTGATCGTCATCACAGCCTTATATTTTGCCAGCGTGTATAGTTACCTGTTGTTCCACACTCTTGTTGAGATGGCCATCATAATTATAGCCGTGATGCTTTTTATGATCACTTGGTTCTCCAAGGGAACCATTCGGAACAATTACCTGCTTTTTCTCGGAATATCTTATTTGTTCATCGCGATCATTGAACTCTTCCATGCATTAGCATACAAAGGCATGGGAGTATTTCCCACACAAGATGCAAATCTCCCTACTCAATTATGGATCGGTGCAAGGTATCTGGAAGCAGCCACTTTCCTTGTTGCTCCAGTGATAATGAAAAAAGAGCTGAAGGCATATTCCACACTGGGGATATATGCCATCATAACAACTATTCTTCTGGTATCCATATTTTCAAACACTTTTCCCGCATGTTACATAGAGGATACAGGACTCACAACTTTCAAGATATACAGCGAATACCTGATAGCAGGCATGTTCATCGGTGCCCTGGGATTGCTCTGGAAGGAAAAAGATCAATTCGAACCTTTTGTACTTAATATGCTGATAGCATCCATAGCGGTTGCAGTACTGGCAGAGCTCGCCTTTACATTGTATAAAGATGTGTATGGTTTCTTTAACCTTACCGGGCATTTATTCAAGCTCTTGGCGTTCTATTTTATATACAAGGCAATAGTGGTGACGGCTTTTGTGCATCCCTATGACCTTCTGTCCAAGGACATTGTCAAGAAAGACCATATGCTAAGAGAAGAGAAGGAAAGATTCCAGGAGCTTTTTGAAAATCTTAGTAGTGGTGTTGCTGTACTCGAAACCCTGGACAGAGGCCAAAGTTTTCGATTCAAGGACATAAACCCTGCTGCTGAGAAGTTAAGCTCTATCCATAAAAACGAAGTTCTAGGAAAAAACTTTACTGAGGTCTATTCGGCTGTACACGAAAGTAAGCTTATGGATGTCATTCACAGAGTATGGGAAACCGGGGACCAGATCGTAATTCCAGAACTATACTACCGTGACAGCCGTATTGAAGGCTGGCGGGAGCTATATCTTTACAGGCTCTCTTCCGGTGAGATAGTGATAGTCAGCAAGGACATAACAAAAAGTAAAGAATTAGAAAGATCTCAGGAAAACCTTACTGAAATGCTCATGGTCATCAATAAGATCCTCAGGCATGATATCTCCAATGACCTCACAGTCCTTTCCATGTCCCTGGATGCCTTTAAAGAAAATAATGACAAAGAATACCTGGAAATGTCCCATAAGGCACTTAACCGTAGCTTTAATCGCATACGTGAAATGGGAAAACTGGAGAATGTTATCGCCAATCAACTGGAACTAAAACCATATGATCTCCATAAAGTGATATCCGAGGTTTCAAAAAACCATCCCATTGAAATGGACATGAAAGATAATTGCATAGTGATGGCTGATGAAGGGCTTTATTCCGTAATGGATAATGTTATCAAGAACGCTGTGGACCATGGGCATGCCACTAAGATAGATATAACTGTAAATCTGGAAAATGACGGAGCATGCAGCATGAGGATAGCTGATAATGGTATTGGGATACCGGCTGAGATCAAACAATATATTTTCAAAGAAGGTTTCAGACACGGAAAAAAAGGCAACACTGGCCTGGGCCTTTACATAGCCCGGGTTATAATGGACAGATACGGCTCCATTGATGTGAAAGACAACGTACCTTCGGGTGCTGCTTTCATACTAAACTTCAAGAGATCCCGGAAAGACGGTGCATTGGACGAAAAAACTGTACCTGCTATTTGAAATGCTTAATGGAGCATCTGATTTTTGAACCTGTGATAGTGTTACTCAGAAGGACATTGGAATGACCGGTAACTTGTATCAGAGGGCAGTTCAATAGATATCTATTGCTCTTTTTCAACTTATTTATTTTGATAAAAGCCCCGCAAACGCTGTTTAAATGGATAATTTTTTAACTCACCATTGCGTATGCTTTCAAACCAGTACATTCTAACAAGAAGAGGTAGGAACATGTCAGAGAAGAACCTAGTCGGTAACAAGATCCGTCAGTTGCGCGAAGCACGGGAAATGTCAGTCGAAGAGCTGGCAGAAGCAAGTCACAGCAGTGTGGAACTTATACAACAGCTTGAGAATGGTGCCCTTATACCCTCATTGACACCCCTTTTACAAATAGCCCGTGCACTTGGAGTGCGTCTGGGTACTTTCCTTGATGATGCAACACAGAACACACCTGTAGTTGCAAGGACCGGACGGGCCGAACAGATCGTAAGGTTCTCTGGCAATTGCAAAACCCCCCAAAGAAGCATACTGGAATTCTCATCCCTGGCATCTAACAAATTAGATCGGCATATGGAACCTTTCCTCATAGATGTCCACCCCCTAGGATGTGCAGAGATCAATCTCTCAGCGCATGAAGGAGAAGAGTTCATCTATGTGCTCAAAGGCCAGATAGAGATCATGTACGGAAAAGAACAGTACACTCTCAACGTGGGAGATAGTATCTATTATGATTCTGTGATCCCTCATCATGTGCATGCAGCAGGGGAGCAGGAGGCACAGATCCTTGCAGTAGTGTACACTCCCCTCTAAAGAAGGTAGTTCAGATGTTCACAACAACAGTCACCCCAAGGTTCGGAGATGCGGATGGCCTGAGACATATTAACAATATCGCTATCTCTGAATGGCTAGAACAAGCTCGTAATCCCGTCTTCCGTCTCTTTACACCCGACCTTAGTCTAAGCTATGAGAAATGGAAGCTTATCCTTGCAAGGACCGAATTCGATTACCTTGGAGAAATGTACTATGGTGAGGACGTGGAGATCCGTACATTTATTGTAAGGATCGGCAATTCTTCTTTCACGATAGGTCAGGAAGCCTGGCAAAGAGGGGGACTGAAAGCAAAAGGGCAGGCTGTGACAGTTCACTATGATTTCCTGAACAAGAGATCTGTTCCGATACCTGATGACATAAGGAAAAAGCTCCAGGAACATCTGATCACCGAAGATAGGAAGTGAATGAAAAAGTTTAGATCGAAGGGGGATATGATATGCCGTTTATAGAAGATACCTTAGGCACGGTTTTAGAGAATGTGGTGGCTAATGATCCAGACAGGGAATTCATGGTATATCCTGATAGGGATCTGAGGTTCACCTACAAGGAATTTGATGAACGTGTGAACACATTTGCCAAAGGATTGCTGGCTATAGGCATTGGAAAAGGCGATCATGTAGGAATATGGGCTAAAAATGTCCCTGACTGGCTGACCTTCATGTTCGCCACTGCCAAGATCGGAGCCGTGCTCGTCACGGTAAACACCGCATACAAGAGCCACGAAGTCGAATATGTCATAAAGCAGTCCGACATGAAAGCTCTGGCGATCATCGATGGGTTCAGGGATGTGAACTATATAGATATCATGTACGAACTCGTACCTGAGCTTAAAACACAGCAGCGTGGTAAACTGCGCAGTGAGAGGTTCCCGTTCCTTAAGAGCGTTATATTCATTGGCCAGGAGAAACACCGGGGCATGTATAACAGTGCTGAGATCCTGCTGCTCGGAAAACATGGGAACGAGGAGGAATTTCAAAGGATCAAGGAGTCACTTGACCGTAACGATGTAGTGAATATGCAGTACACATCAGGTACAACAGGTTTTCCAAAAGGGGTCATGCTGACACACAAAAACATCCTGAACAATGGTCTTTCGATTGGAGATCGGCAGAAGTTTACCTCTAATGACCGTTTATGCCTCCCAGTACCGCTATTCCACTGCTTTGGAATAGTTCTGGGAGTAATGGCTGTCCTTACCCATGGAGCAACTCTCGTGATGCTCGAGCTTTATGATCCTCTTATGGTACTGGCAGCTGTTCAGAAAGAAAAATGTACGGCTTTGTATGGAGTTCCCACGATGTTCATCGCCGAATACACTCATCCGATGTTCAAGATGTTCGATCTTTCTTCCTTGCGTACGGGAATAATGGCTGGTTCAACCTGCCCTATTGATTCCATGAAAAGGGTAATAAATGAAATGAACTGCAAGGAAATTACAATTGTGTATGGTCTGACGGAATCGTCTCCCGGAATTACCCAGACCACAACCGATGATCCAATTGAACTGAGAGTGGCGACTGTAGGGACAGTGTTCCCTCATGTGGAAGCCGCAGTGCTGGACCCGGAAACATATGAGCCGCTGCCTCCGAATACCATCGGAGAGATATGCTGCCGCGGCTATAATGTGATGAAAGGCTACTATAAAATGCCTGAAGAAACAAAAAAAGCGATCGATAAAAATGGCTGGCTGCATAGCGGAGATCTGGGCACATGTGATGAGAATGGCTACTACCGGATCACGGGCCGCATAAAGGATATGATCATCCGCGGTGGTGAGAATATCTATCCAAGGGAGATAGAGGAGTTCCTGTATACGATCGACGGCGTGAAGGATGCACAGGTAGTGGGAATCCCTGACACAAAATACGGGGAGATAGTAGGTGCTTTTATCATGCTCAACGACGGAGCACAACTTACGGAAGAGGACATACAGGACTATGCCCGCACCAAGATCGCCAGGTACAAAGTTCCAAAGCATATATTCTTTGTCAAGGAATACCCCCTTACAGCAAGCGGCAAGGTCCAGAAGTTCAAGCTCAGGGAACTTGCAGTGCAGCTAATAGAAAATAAAAAAGGAGAAGAGGCTTAAGCCTCTTTTTCACTTTGTTTTTTATCTTTTTGCCTTTTTTAAGTGGGACATAAAGGCAAATCCCAGGACCACAGACAAAATGCCAAACCCTGGAATACCCTTACTTTCCGGTTCTTCTTGTGCTGACCCTTCTTCGGGCATGGGGACCATCTGAGAGTAATCGCTCTCTAGCGTCATGACAATACCTGTAAAGGCAGGATCATTGCTGTAGTAATCATAGAGACTTCCTACGAGTTCGGATGTGGTGGCATTTTCGGCAGGCAGATGAGAGACCATCAGATCTATCATTGCTTTGCTATCGGCACCCCTTGCCTCTCCCATCTTCGGAGCCAGAGCATCTGCAACGGCATTGGTGGAATCGAGCTGGTCCTCAGCATCGTAGGCAAGGAACACAAAGAGGTCCACGTTATCTGAAAACTTGGTGAAGTCTGCCATATCATAAGATGCAGGCATATCCACTGCCAGAGGTATCCTGTCAGTTGTCGTTTTCCTTACTTCTTCAAGGAGCAACATATTATCCTGGCATGCCTGTTCAGTGTCCTCTGTACATGGATCTAGTGTAATATCTATACCATCAAAATCCGACAGGGACTTTGTGTTATAATCCAGGATAGCGTTCACAGTAGATAGCAGCTGGTCTTTTCCTGATGTGGCATTGGTCCCTTCAGGAATAAACAGCATAGCATACACCTTTATGTCATTTTCATGTGCAGTCTTGATGAACCTTTCAGATTTCCAGATCGAATCTCCTGTAGTCCTCAGGAAAACCATATTCACACCTGTTGCATTGAACCGGCTGAGGATGGTATCATCATATTCCTCCACATCAAAATACCTTACAGACAACACTTTTCCTTCGGGAAGGACCAATTCAGGGGTCTTGATCTCTTCAATGATCTCTGCAGGCTGCTCTTCAGTTTGTATCGCTGAGAAACTTATAGTTGGCTCATGTGGAATATACTTACGGACGAAAAGATAGTCTATAGACATATATCCAGTGTTGGGTGAACCCTCGACATAAGTATTGGATTTCAGGAACACTTTCATTTTAGTTCCAGGAACGTAAGGTTTCTCCTCAGTTGAAACAACATCCATTCTTGGATCCCTTACCCCATTCTTGAACCATGCCACTTTATTGATCTCTTCGCCTTCCTGATACCAGGCTGTTTCAGAGATGTACCAGACATTATTCTGAACATTCACATCAGACAGGTCCCAGGGATTATATCTGAGATTGGCTTTGTAATTCTTCATGGTCCATGTGACAAAAGCTTCATTGTTCTGTTCTGTCTGCAGGAGTATCCAGTTCTTTGTCTCACTTTGAGGGTCCACAAAACCCTGTTGCAGGACAGGACCTCTGGTATCTTCACCAGTGGACACTTTTTTTCTTTTTACGACAAGACTTGAATTGATCGGAAAGTCTTTCTTTGACTTGATCACAGAAAAACCGTTCGGATGCTTTGCAGGAACGATAAGGTTGCACACACCTGAACTGAATCCAAGCTGGCCTCCTCCGTTGGTCTGAGATTCCCATTTGGTGAATTCAAGACGGGAATTACCGAAATCATCAAAAAGTTCAAAAGTAGAAGCACCGTTGCTCACATCCTCTGCCAGAGGATTCCCATAATACATCTTTATTTCGGACTCGCTTTTAGCTTTGATCGATGGAACTTTCACCCAGATCGATGCTGTTGCAGCAGCCTGGTCCCAGCTCTCTGTCCAGTGACTAAGCTGTTTTCCGGCAGATTCGAACCTTATATCTTTGCCCTGAGGATCGGCTTTGGTAAAATCAAAGTTAGAACCGTCAAGTAAGATATTTATCTGATATCCGGAAAGGTCCACGCCGGAGTTATCTTGGGCATACAGGGTGGAACTGTAGTTCCACTCTCCTCCACCGTCTCCTGTCAACGCCTGAACAGATCCTGCCGTAAGCAGGAGTACAGTAAACAAATATAATAATTTTATGAGTGATCTTGCCATCATTTCATTCACCTTTTGAACATTGGCTTTCTTCTGAACACGAAAAGACATGTGAACAGAGCTAAGAGGAATTTGTAGCTCCTATTGTAAAATAAGATCATCACTTATTAAATAGATTACTTTTGATCCAGACTTTTTGTGCGCACATAGTTTATATAGAATAATATATATACGCAATATATCATTATATAAGTATAATCGCTAATAATTACTTTAAGATACACCTTGCTACCGGATTCAGAATGAATATAATAACATCTTTCCCGGAGGGTGCGGGAAACAAGGAATTATAATGATATCTGAGGATTTTTCAAAGACCCAGCCAATGGGTAATGGATATAAGAGCTATATGAGTACTCCGGAACTTGAAAAGATAATAGATAGCATACCTGACGTGATCGGTATTCAAGGCCATGAGCATACGATCATCTGTTATAATCAGGCTGGGTACACACTGCTGCAAAAAGACCATTCTGAAGTATGCGGAAAAAAATGCTATGAACTTATTGGCCTTGAGAAGCCTTGTGAAAATTGTGCTACTTCAGAAACATACCAGACAAAAAGTCCTGCACGTGTCCAAAAATATATCGATCATTTTGGTATGTGGTTCGATGTACGAGCATATCCTGTGCTTGATGAGAATGGAAATATCCAATACGTGGTGGAACATCTCCGTGACATAACAAAGGAAAAGCAGATCGAAGAAGAACTGGAGAAAAGCCGCAAGAGCCTCGAATATAGGGTAGAGGAACGTACCAGGGAACTCTTTGAAGCAAATACACTGCTAAAGAATGAGAATATGATCCGGAGAAAGGCTGAAGCTCTGGCCATTGAGAACGAAAAGAAATATAGCAACGTTTTTAAAAATTCCATTAATGCTTTTGCCTTGCATCAGATGATAACTGATGAGAATGGCAGACCTACAGACTACGTTTTTTTGGAAGTGAATCCGGCTTTTGAAAAAATTACCGGACTTAAGGCCGCTGATATTATTGGAAAAAAGGTTACTGATGTTCTTCCAGGCATTGAAAGTACAGGTTTTGTTGAAATATACGGAAAGGTTGCTCATGAGATGGAACCGATCCGTTTAACCAAATATTCACCCCCTCTCAAAAAGTACTTTGACATCTCAGTATTCTCATCTCAGAAAGGACAGTTTGCAGTGACATTCGCTGATATAACTGAAATAAAAGAAGCAGAAAAAGTTCTCATAGAAGCAAAAAAGTTAGCTGAAGAAACAAATCGTGCAAAGAGCGAATTCTTTGCTGGTATAAGTCATGAACTAAGAACACCTTTAAACTCTATAATAGGATTTTCTGAACTCATACTCACCAGGGAAAATGGAGACCTGACAACAGAACAGGAGAGATTTATCCTTAACATCCTGAATAGCGGAAAGAACCTGCTGGAATTGATCAATAACATCCTGGACCTTTCAAAGATGGAATCAGGAAAGATGCTGACCTATTATGAGAATTTTTCTGTGTCCCATGAGATCAATGAAACCAAAATGTCGGTCTACCCACTTGCATTGAAAAAGAATATAAGTATTGAAACCTGTGTCGACCCAGAGATTGGTGATGTCTGGGCAGACCGCGGAAAGTTCAAACAGATCCTGCTTAACCTGCTGAGCAATGCGATAAAGTTCACTCCCGGCGGAGGAATTATAACCGTCACATGCAGAGTGAAAGATGATGAATTGGTCGTTTCTGTACAAGACAGCGGAAAAGGGATCGCAGAAAGTGAGCAGCAGAAGCTGTTCAAGTCCTTTGTGCAACTAAAATCCCATGGAGATATTCCAAAAGAAGGAACTGGCCTGGGGCTTGCACTTGTAAAAGAGTTCGTCCATATGCAGGGCGGAAGAGTGTGGGTGGAAAGCGATATCGACAAAGGCAGCACTTTTACGTTCACACTTCCTCTGCTGCAATAAAGGAAAGCGAACCTGCTGATGTTAATATGCTGCAGGTTACACTTATTTATTATCGTTCCTTTTCATGAACTTATATTCAATGTCAAATTGAAAGTATCCTCATCTCCTGTGATACCCTCCCATGGTCTTTTGTAAATTCCGGAAACATTATACTGTCCTGTACTGTTAGCCTTGACAGTCCATTCATGGACCCCGCCAGCTCCGACAAGTCCGGTCCCTGCGGATGAAAAGAATTCGTCCTTTATTAATTCCAGACCCTTTGTAAAACTCATGTTCCATGAATAACCTGTGGTTGGGTTTTCTTCCAGTCTTATTGTAACAAGCTCTCCTGCCTTCAGATCCACTGAAGAGCCACTTTGTTCCCCAGTAAATATTTTAAACATTGTTCCATCTCCTGAGACTTTCTGCACCACTGCATCCAAGGTCTTTGAACCTGATACCAGTGGGTAGTGCTGAGTTGTAATGTAATCTGCCTGTGAGATATTCCCATTGCCATCTACATCGACGTGCACTGACAGTGAATATTCTTTGCCTTGTTCCAATTTACTTGTCGGAACTGCATACCGGAATGTGCTGTTTGTTCCTTGGGTGATGGAAAGACCTTGAATGGTCTGCTCAGC
>CALBTS010000303.1 GCA_937968035.1 uncultured Methanomethylovorans sp. | reverse complement strand
CATGACACATCAAGGCCAAGCCCTACGGGTTCCTGTGGAAGCCTTGCTTTTGTCACTCGCTAACCACGCTGCACATAGCCGAAAATTGTCTGCAACTCGCAACGGCTCGCGTTAAATGAAGCATATTTTGACTAAGGATTTAGGAGTAGCAATTTATTCTATTTTAAAAGATACTCACGTTGCCTACAAGGCTAAAAAGACGAAGAAACTATGATAGCAATTGGTTTTAATTTTACAAAGAATGATTTTCGATACTGTGTATTGGGAGACCAAACCAATCCACCGACAATTATTGAGAAAAATAAAATAGTCTATCCGAAAAACATGAATACAGCTGATTTGATGGAATGGTTTGAGATTCAGCTTTCCCTGATAATAGATAAACATAATCCTAATCTATTAAGCCATAAAATTTCATTGACAATCTCTTCACTTGACCAAATAAGGAATGCTTGTTATCCCCAGGCAATTTTAAATTTACTGGCTAAAAAGAGAAACACTCAAATAAACTCATATTCGCCACAAGCGATAAATGCCACTAAATTTGGTCAGAGCAAAAATACAGATGTTTATGTCTACATTGATGGAATTCTTGGAACTCATCCGCCATATTGGGATAAACCGACAAAGGAAGCTGTTTTGGTAGCATGGTTTAATTTACTGTAATGAAAGGTCCCAAACTAGATAAATTTCAAATTATCGACCATTTAGGCAATGGCTTCTTCGGACACGTTTACCTATGCTTTGACCCTTTTCTTCAAAAAGAGATTGCTGTTAAAGTAATTAAGGTACCTGATCCGGGTAGATTTGTAAACGCGGTTAGAGAAGGACGAACTCTTGATTTATGCAGACACAAACATATAGTGGATGTAAAAGATGTTAGAGCAACACTTTTCAATACTGAACCAGTTGTTTTAATTGTTATGGAATTCCTAGCGAAAGGTTCGATTCAAAAACATATTGAAAAAAGGTTCATTTCAACTAAGGAATCGTGCAAAATTGTTCAACAAAGCTTACTTGGCCTCGAACATGCTCACAATAATAATGTTTTGCACAGAGACATAAAACCTGGAAATATCATGTTTGGGGATAATGGTGAAGCTAAGTTATCTGATTTTGGGTTAGCTATAAATTATCATTCAGAACCCAGTGATGTTATTGGCTATAAGCCTCATCAACCTTTAGAAGTTATTGAAGGCAATCCAATGGATAAATTGAGTGATATTTATGCTATGGGTATGACCTTTTATCGCTTATTAAATAACACTAACAATTTACCATTCCCTTTTTCAACTAGAGAAGAATGGAAAAAGGCAGTAATTAAAGATTTATTTCCCCCTCGACAATTTCTTCCACACATTCCGGAGAAAGTAATTAAAGTTTTGAATAGGTCGATACATAAGAATAAGGCCATCAGATTTCAGAGCTGTCTTATATTTCGGCAGTCAATTGAAAGACTCAACTTCGCCATTGATTGGTTCTATGTGGACAATGATAATTGGACAGGTCTAAGTAATAAGGATAGTTATTCAATTAGTAAATTCAGAAAAAGAACAGGTTGGGTAATTGATTTCAGAAAGAATGGAACTAGAAAAACAGAGTATTGTTATTCAAACATTCCTGATGATAAAGTAGAAGAAGAATTTTTTAAAACAATCAGAGAAACTACATTAAATTGAAAATACCTAGGCAACCAGGTATTATATGAAATTAACACTCTATATAATTACGAAATTCACGTAACACTCTATATTGCAGGCAGATAGACGAATAGCATATTTCGAAATAAGACTCATGGGCCTGATTCTAAGCCATTTAATCAATTGAGACAACACATTCTATCACTCCATGTCAAGAGTGCCTTAAATCGTCTGTAAATGGCGTTATATGGCATTTCTCGCATATGGCATAAGGGCTAAGGCCTTAATATACAATACATTAACATTATAACCCAGGTTAATCGCCTGGGTTTCTTATTTCTACTTACCTAATAATCAAAACACAATGAAAACAAATGACAACAATATTGCTGAAGTAAGACTGAAATATTCAAGTAAGGTCAGTGCATCTGACAGACCACAAGTGCGTTGTTCAACTGGTGCCCTGGAGTTATTCAGGGAGACTTGGGATAAAGAAACCATTGAACTTTATGAAGAGTGTAAGTTGATGCTCCTGAACAGAGCAAACAAAGTCCTGGGTATAGCCCAGATATCACAGGGAGGGATCTCTGGTACTGTAACTGATGTCAGGATCATATTGCAATACGCATTGAAAGCAAATGCATCAGGGATCATACTATGCCACAATCACCCTAGCGGTAATGTAGAGCCAAGTGAAGCTGATTTGAAGATTACGAGTAAACTCAAGGAAGCAGCTACTATACATGATATCACCATGTTGGATCACCTGATTATAACACTTAATGGATATTATAGTATGGCTGATTCAGGCCACATTTGATAGAATGAAATTAGATTTGTATATTGTACTGTCGTACAAGATTTTTACTCATGCAAGTTTGACAGTGTTAATCAGATTTTAAGATTGACAGTTTCTTCCCAGTTATATCCTGAGAGCGAAGCTCACATTCCCAAATTCTAATTACTTTCCATCCTTTTTGCGTTAAGAGATCTGTAATCCTTTGATCACGAATTTTAGTCGCATTAATCTTCTTCTCCCAGTAAGCTGCGTTATCCTTGGGTTTAAGCATTCGGCAATTATGGCCATGCCAGAAACATCCGTCTGTAAATATTAACACTCTCTTTTCCGGAAAGGCAAAATCAGGATGCCCTACTACTTTATAATTTCGTCTCCACCCCTTAATACTATGAACCTTAAAGTATAGGATAATTTTTAATTCAGTCGACTTATTACCCTTAGACTTAATTAGCCTCATTATACTACTCCGCTCGCGGCTTTCAAATACATCTGTCATTCTATCCAAATAGATGTTCCGCGGTATAATAAATCGTTTGATCAAATCTTCTTTCAGGGCTAAGTCTCTTCTCTCCACCATTTAAAATAATAGCTTTCAATACATCTGGTGGTAAAATTGGTCTTACACGACGTCTGGAGTCCATATACTCTCTGGTAATCTTGCCACTCAATGCAAATTCTTTATCACTTTGATGGCCGAATGTCATTTCGGTATAGATTTTTCCGATATGAGTTTTCCCGGTACAAGCCAATTCGTACAATATACGAGCCATTCTTGCGGTACTTCTTAGGTACCTAGAAACGGTGTCGTCATCAGCAGCAGAACGATCCAGAAACGGTCTACATATCGCATAATCGCTCCATACAAAAATATCGAAGGCATTTTTGTCAAGGATTGGGGATTTGCCTTTTGTTTTCCAGACTGGTTGTAAGAGAAAAGGTTTTTGTTTCTTATTCGATTCAGATAGAAAAGTATCGAGGCTTCCAATTAATTTTGATCTCAGGGAAGATATTTCAATTCTACTATCCCAGTGTTGAATACCATGGCAAACAGGCTCAAGGATTTTTCTAATCAAACCAAAATTTGATTCATTTGAATATGCCATTCCCAGAGCACAATAAGAAGTTGTTGCGGGTCTTATTACAATCTCAGAACCCCACTTATTTTCTTCGTCCGCACAGGTTGTGCTATCTGGTATTACAGTCAACTTAACTTCCAAGGGTCTAAACCATTTTTGTCCAGATTTAATTACTAAGTCAATATGTTTAATATCATCATAAGAAAACTTCTGGTATGGCTCAAATTTTGATTCGAAGATCGGAAGAGCGTCGTGTAGGGAAAGAGTGTAGATCTCGGTG
>CALBTS010000302.1 GCA_937968035.1 uncultured Methanomethylovorans sp. | reverse complement strand
AGATCGTATTCGGTGACTGGAGTTCAGACGTGTGCTCTTCCGATCTAGGGTGGATATCAGAATTACTATGAGAAAATGGTCAGCTATATCAACATTATTTCATCACAGGCAAAGGCAATTGACGATTCAGTTACAGAGAAACCATTCAAAATAATTGATTCTGAAGAAGAAGAACAAATCTTCAAGTATGTTGATACCAATTCTGGTAAGGCAAAGATTTCTGCTATTTCATCGAAATTAAATGGTCAGAAAGTGGCTATAATAGGATTAGGTGGAACTGGCTCCTATATTTTGGATTTTGTCTCGAAAACACCGGTTAAAGAAATTCATCTTTATGATGGAGACCTTTTCATTCAGCATAATGCATTCAGATCACCTGGGGCAATTTCGTTAGATGAATTACGTGGATTACTTAAGAAAGCAGATTATTTTCAATCACTCTATTCAAAAATGCGGTATAACCTCTTTGCACATAGTTACTATTTGAATAATCAGAATATCGATGAGTTACTGGAAATGAGCTTTGTTTTTATTTGCATTGATAAGTCTGAAATTAAGAAAGTTATCATTGAAAAACTTGTTTCACAAGGTATCCCATTTATTGATACCGGAATAGGTGTACTAAACGTTGATAACTCATTAATTGGTCATATAAGAGTAACAACAGGTACGCCTGAAAAGGTAGATCATTTAAAAACGAGGATTACAGTCAGTGATGATGGTGGAAATAATGACTATGCTACAAACATCCAAATAGCAGAATTGAATGCTTTAAATGCTGCATTAGCAGTAGTCAAGTGGAAAAAACTTTTTGGCTTTTATCAGGATCAGAATTTGGAATACAATTCGGTTTATTCAATAAATGATGGAGTATTAATCAATGAAGACAATCTCATTTGAATTTGTCGAATTCATACCCGAAAAGTTAGAAGATGGCAAAGTTTATATATCACCTAAATATAGCACCGTTGTACATAAATGTTTTTGTGGCTGTCAGGAAGAAGTGGTGACACCATTATCTCCAGTTGACTGGGAGCTTACATTTGATGGGAAAACAATTTCACTTTATCCTTCCATCGGAAATTGGGGATTGAAATGCCAATCTCACTACTGGATAAAAAAGAATAAAGTGGTTTGGGCAGATAAATGGTCTGACACAAAAATTAAACATCTTCAGGAATCCGATCAAATTGAAAAAGTTGAGTATTATAAAAAAGAAAACAGAAAAAACAGGAGCCTCTGGGCAATTCTATTTGGTTAATAAACACACATAAGTTGTTAATAACTAAGGAAAAAAGTTTGGAAAACAAAAATATTATACTTATATTTGTATTGAATCTGAAACGCCCCAGTGGCCGGGTTGACGCCCCTTAAGTAAGTAGGATTCCCCCGGGACGGTTCGCCGCCCCTTTTTTTATACTTCAACAATTTTGTGATTAGTCTGCTTCCTTGTGGCATGTTGGTTTATAATATTCGCTAAGCGACCATAAAACGTTTTTGCGCCCTTCTGCCTGACATATTTATTTGGTTCATAAATCTGTTTGGCGAAATATGCAACAACGTCAACCAATTGCAGGATAAAGGAATTTTTAGAATCTCTCATAACAGGATCTTCTATTATCGCTCTTAATGGTATATTTCGAGAACCTGGTCCATATGAAATCATATTGGAGACCTGGTTATACCTGCGCATTTTTCTTAAAAGTCGGGTTAATTTCTCCCCGTCAGTATTATCACAAATGATAATCCCCTTATCATTAATAGATTGTGGACCTGGAAAATTTCTATTGGCCAATGTATTATCAAGTCTTTGAATTAGTGTTTGCCAGGCATATTCAAAAGGATCTTGTCTTCCTGCTTTTTCCACCCTCACTGTTATGATGCTTATATCATTTCGTTGGTTAAGCCAATCCAAGCATTTCTTCAATAAAGCCAACCTCATATTTCGTGATATGTTATTGCGGATATTAATCCTTTTTTGAAGAAATTCAGAACTATGTATTTCCTCCTTTAAGAGTAGACCATATTTCGCTTTGAATGATCTTTTCAATAATAGAGTGTCATCAAGAAGATTTTGCCAACTTGTCTCATGAACAATTATTGCAGAAAGAATGTAATAATTTGTAGGTGAATTATTTTTTCCAACATCTCCACTTTCATCGACGTAAAATAGGTACATATCTCATTTCACTACTGTCCCGTTAAGATCGAGAGTTTAACATATAATAAGTTAGTAATAAATACATTACAAAGATTGAATTTTTA
>CALBTS010000301.1 GCA_937968035.1 uncultured Methanomethylovorans sp. | reverse complement strand
GGGGAGCGATCTTCATGAAGTTAGGTCTCGCCCCGGCCACTATTGTTAATCTCATATATACTGCTCTTTAAGCATCAGATGTGATAACTGCATACTGAGTACATTATTATTCCCTGTATTCTCTTCGCTCTATTGTAAGAAAGCTTAATATTTTGACCATCTCGCTGACAACACTCTGAACATCCTCTTTTCGTCTCCACCACTTATCCGGATTAAAGCTGGAGTAAGAACTAGGACTTGTGCCCAGGCAGACGGGTTTCTCAGAGTTCCGAAGTACTTTCTTGTATATCATGTATGCTCTGCGCATGTGTGCAGGGGAAGATACAAGTAGCAGGGTATCAATATCGGGATTTCCCTTGATATACTCCCTAACAGCAAACGCCTCGTCCAGTGTGCTTCTGGCATCACCGGGGAGCATTGTTATTCTGTCTGCGGGGACTCCCAGGGCAACTGCGGAATTATAAGCTTGTTGTGTTGTCCGAACTACTTCTGCACCGCGTGACTCAAGAATCTGATAAGGTCCCATGCTCTCATAAACAATTAGCATTCTGCCTGACTTGCCTTCATGATACAGGTCAGCTGCTTCAAGCACTCTCTCCGGGAAGTTGCCCATCAGGAGCACTATTGCATCAGCATGTGCAGGCACACTATCCAACACCAACCAATGCCCTGCCTTACGACACCCCACAAAACAGCATACTATTAGAATGAGGAATATTATGAACAAAAAGGTATTGTATCTTTTCATACCAAGTATTAACAATGCAATCAAAAAAGCCTCTTAGAGCCCGAGATCTTTAAACATCTGCTCTTTGCTGTCAGTAATAATGTTATCATAATAATTCACTGCCTCTTCCATTTCACTTTTTGTAAAAACTCCACCATTAACAAGATTACTTGCTATAATAGAATGTACAGTTGCTCCTGTTGCTTTTTTATATGTGTAATTGATAAAACTGTCTTCGATCCTGCAATCAAATCGCATGTTAATATTTGGATGTTGAGGCAGTTGCCACCCTAATTTGTTGTTTAAAGTATCTGTCATGTTTTTTATATCCCAGGACAAATACTGTGTCATGTTAATATCATATACCGGGCAAACTGGTTTTCTTTTAAATAAATTGGAAACCGGAGGTAAATAGAATTCCAGTTTTAAATTAATAAAATGGTATTGGGCTTTGATGATATTTAACACAATCATTGGGAACTTCCATATATTCCTGAAGTTAAGTGAATTCAGCATATGTCGCAGTCTAAACTTTCCCGACAGATGAAGTTTGGCCTCATACATATTGTTCGAAGTAAATAATATAGGAATACCTTCCAGTGAGGCGGTTTTGTATACAACCGCAGGCAGAACATAGTGGCAAAAACTGCAGATACCCCAATAAGAATCAATCTGGCTTAGACCACGTACCATGGCTTTTATGAATTTAAAATCATGCCGCCCATTGCTTGAAATGATTCTAAGATCAATATCCAGTTCTTTGCAAATATGCTTTACATTATTAATTGCCGCAGGATAAGTAAAGCCATGATTGTATGAAATAACCAAAGGATTCAATCGCAGCATCTGTTTTGCTACATAAATAATGTAGGAACTGTCAAGTCCTCCTGAGGCTCCGATAATACAATCATATTTCCCTTGCTTTTGCTTCTTAAGTTTATTTACTTCTTCTATCAAAACACTCAAGTTGGAGTTTGTCTCATATTCCACAGATTCCATGAATTCACTGCTATGGCAATGATTGCAGATGCCTGTTTCGTTTATTTTAATATCAGGAAATTTCTGCGTCATGAAACATTTTGAACATGTATGAGTTGCTTCAGTCATATTCTTCTAGTTTGTTGAATATTTTTCATTTAATTCCAAAATACACTTTTCATATAGCTCGGAGACCTGCTCATATGTATTATGGCGTAAGACATAGTCATATCCGTTCCTACCTAGAGCTTTTCGCTCTTCTGGGCTCATTTTGTATAAGGTCATGATTGCATCGGCGATGCTTTTCTCGCTACCTGCAGGCACCTGCAAACCGCATTTGGCCACCATAACCGGCTCGCTGGGAATATTACTTGCTGAAATAATTGGCAAGCCTGCGATCATATAATCATTATACTTATTCGCAGAAACACCATAATCATACAGATGCAAACCATGCCAGCTGATAAATCCCACGTTAACATTGGATAATATACTTAAAACCTCATTCTTGGGAACCTTGTCAATAAACTTGACCTTGGAATTAAGATTTGCCAGTCGTTGTAGATTTGATTTTTCTGGTCCATCTCCAATAATGAGAAATATTATCTCTTCATTCTTTAAAAAGTCTGCTGCTTTAATAAAGCATTCCATAGCATTTGCATTGCCTAGTGTGCCAGCATATGCGATTGTAAACACCCCAAAGGATGAAGATGTTTTGCTATTTAATATATTCACCTCCAAAGCCTGTTCAATGGCATTTGGAATCCAGTAAACAGGTCTGGACTTTTTGATCGTTCTTTCCAGATGAGCCTTAAAATCAGGCATAAGAGAAATGATTGCATCAGCTCTTCTGTAGGCATACTTTTCTAGTAACTCAAATGCCCAGATGAGGGGATTGCGGTTAGAAAAACCTCCTATTTCAATCGGAGTTAAGGGCCAAATATCACGGATCTCTAACACAAAAGGGATCTTTAATCTTTTTCTTAAATAGGTGGCATACAGAACCGGCAGAAGAGACATTGATGACACAATTACAATATCAGGTTTATTGGCAAGCGTGAATTTGAAAAAGAAAAGTTTAATCAGGAATTCTATCCACGACACGGTACGTCCCGCAAAGCTCTCTCCCTTGTATTTTCTCAATCTTACCCAGATAAATCTACCGCCTTCAATCAGTTCCTCATTGAAGATTTTCTTTGAGGGCGGATCTTTTATGAAGAGGTGATTTGTTGAACCAGAAAGTATGGTGAAATCATATCCTTTATCCTTAAGTTTTGATGCAATGTAGAAATGGCGCTCTCCTGCTCCCGTACAGTATTCAGGTGCGCTTGCAAACTGGTTAATTATTAAGACGCGCAAAATGAGTAGAATAAGAAATAAATAATCTGCTAACTGTAATAAAGCCGATTTTTTCTAAGAATGCCAAGAAGATTCCTAAGAAAGTCTATTGTTTTATGACTGTTAGGATAATCAAAAAATGTCCTGGTTGGTTTTTTCATCAACTCATCAAATTCAACCGCTGTCATGTCAAACTTCTTAGCGACATATTCTGTGTCGACATTAATATCCTTATACGGATATACTGGATTGCAGAGCTCTTTCTGAGCATCCTCTCTTGAAATGGAACCACTTAAAATCATTGCTGAAAGATGTATTTTTCTCTTATCTATGTTGAACTTATTGGGCAGCACGATTCCCTGATAGTATTTAGTATATGTAGATTCATAATGCTTGCCTCCATAGTACTGCCAACCAAGGCTGTTTTGAAGTGTTTCTATTGCTTCTGCCCTATCATAGTTTAAGTAGTTTAATATTGATAAGAGTTTTATTCTTTTAAGAAAGGTAAACCATACGAATTTGGTAATATTTATATGTGGGAATGATCTAATCCTCTTTAGTCCAAATATCTTTTGTACAGACCTGATATACTTCCAGTCGATATGTCCGTAAGCCCACAACCTGGGCATTATCCCTTCAGTTTTAAAATTATTCCCGCTAATAATATATTTTATACCATACTTCGAGGCCATTTTGTAAAGTGTGGCCATAATGGCATGATCACTTGGGATCTCACCATCAGGTGTCGATGCCTTGAGGAATGAAAGCTGAATATCTTTAAACTCCTCCCAGTCGACCACGTATGTTACCAGGTCTATGCCAAGCTTTTCCAATGTTTTCTGTATGTTGTGTACAGCCAGCTCACTATTCCATCCGTTATCAAAATGTACAGCAAGCGGTCTAAGACCAAATTCCTTTACTTTGTATGCAGTATAGGTACTATCAACCCCACCACTTACTCCAATTATGCAGTCATAACTCTTATTCCTCCCTGAATTTTTGATTTTACTTACTATATCATTCAGGGTTTTATTACTGGGTCCTGATGCCTTAATCCTAATTTTTTCTTTCTGTCGGTATTCATGGCAATAATTACAAACTCCGTTTTCATCCAGAACAAATTCAGGATTCCCAACAGAATCCATAACACATTGTTTACAGTATAAAATCTTATTCTCCATTTTTAAATAGTTCTTTTAAAATATCCTGATCAGGATAGTTAATCAGGACTGCCTTATGAGGCCCATGAAAAACAAACAGACTACCAGCGGCAACAGCAGATGCTCCGCCCTTAGTAACTGCTTCCTTGAAGTGCAATAATTGACCTGCCCCTCCGCACGCAACTACAGGAATATTAACAGTATCTGCCACTTTTCGGATCATTTCCAGATCATACCCGCCCATCATACCGTCCTGATCCACTGAATTAAGAATAATTTCTCCTGCTCCGGCTTCTTCCGCCCGACGGGCATAATCAGTAACAGAAATATCCAGGATTGATTTTGTTGTATGTCTAAAAACCCTCCTCTTTCCGGTAATGCTCTTTTTGACATCTATTGATGCAACCACACTTTGACTGCCCGCTAGTGCCGCAGATTGTGCAACCAGTTCAGGATTATCAATTAATGATGTATTGAAGATAACTTTTTCAATCCCTATATTAAATATCTTCTTCACCTCATCAATAGATGAAATGCCACCGCCATATCCAAGCGGCATAAAACATTCTGAGGCTATTTTCTCAAGTAAGGCGAAATCAGGAGGTCTTTTCTCCTTAGATGCGTTTATATCAAGAAAAACTAATTCATCAATCTCTTTTTCGTTGAAGATCCTGATTGCATTAATCGGATCACCGATATAGGCAGGCTTCTTAAATTGCCTGGTTTTAACTAACCCTTTATTCTGTAGCAGCAAAACCGGAATTACCCTGTAATTAATCATTTAACAAGCAACAAAATTTCTCAGTAATTGCATTCCGTATTTATGGCTCTTTTCCGGGTGAAATTGAAAACCAGTTATGTTATTCTTTCTGATTACAGAAGGGAATGTAATTCCGTATACTGTTTCTCCGGCCATATCAGCAGGTTGTTGGACATCAAAATAATATGAATGAACAAAATAAAACCTGTTGGTTTCTAGCCCACTAATGAGTCTTTCATCGTAAAATTTAACTTGATTCCAGCCCATGTGCGGAATTTTAAGTCCATCTAGTTGAGGAAACCTTATAATTTTCCCTGGGATTAAGTCCAAACCGGATAATTCACCTTCCTCACTTTTTGTTCCCAGCAACTGCATCCCAAGGCAGATTCCAAGTATGGGAATACCCTTTGTGGCTGCTTCTCTAATCGGTTCGGTAAGGTGCAAGTCCCTAAGAAGCCTCATTGCGTTATCAAAAGAACCTACACCAGGAAGTATGATTCGCTCAGAGCTTCGAATTTCAGAAGGCATGCTCACTAATTTCGAGTCTTGGCCGATTTTCTTCAGCATATTAATAATTGAACCAAGGTTCCCCATGCCGTAGTTTACAATCGAAATCATACTTGCAGTGTTTTCTCATACACTTCAATAATTCTGTCGGCAACAAGAGAAAGGCTTAGTTCATCTATAAAATCTCTGCCATTACTGCGTTCTCCTGTCTGCAAAATCCTTATTAACACCTCGGCCAATTCAGAGGCATCATATTCCTTTGAAACATAACAATTGGTTAGCCCACGGAGTCTTTCAGGGGCATCGCCACATGGAACACTAATAACCGGTAGGTTGCACGCCATGGCTTCTTTCAAAGAGTTATTCGAGCCTTCATGGAAAGATGTCAACAACATCGCATCAGAAGCATTATAGTAATACACTAGCTCGTTATGATCTACCCCACCGTCAATTACCTTAAGTGCTGCATTAGAAATGGTTTCTTTTACTTTTTGAAAGGTTTCCAATGCCAGCTTGAAATTTTTAACAGGAGCTCCGCCGCTGCTAAAAAATAGAACTATCTTACTTTCTGACTGCCACCCTAATTTTGTCCTTGCATCTGCCAAAGGGATTAGATAGAAGCTTGAAAAATTAACCCCATTAGGTATAACTGTTGTTTTAATCCTCAACCCCTCAGGCAAGGTTTCTTTCATCTCTTCTGATTTAGTAATAAGGCTGTCGGCAAGATATGCAGCAATTATTGAAAGTGCCTTTGATATTCTTCCGCTTAGAGTAATTTTACCTTTGCTATTCTTTAAGCCCAGAAGATCGCTTCCGCTAAATGAAATTATTACCGGTTTTGTCGAGAAAATAACAGTCATTAAAGCCGTTGTCGAACCCCAGAATACATGGATAAGGTCATACTTATCATTTTTACACATCCTCCTGATTTTCAATCCAGCGTGCCATAACTTCAAAATGGACTTTCTATTTGAAAAATGACCATAATTAATTTTCAGTCCTTTGTCAATTAATGACTGCATTTGCGTATCTGCATTTATAATATCATGTTTTAAAAACCATGCGTCTATACATTTGGGGAATTTATGCCTCTTTAAATAAAGCTCCTGGCCTGAAAATCCTGGGCTTTGTATACAGTTTCCAACATGTAACATAAATACTCTTAAATCAGTGCCAATATTCATTTCAGATTACCCAGTAATAGATCAACGATCCAATATTCATGCTTATAATAGCCCTCATACCATTCAAGGTTTTTATCCCAGTAGCCTTCACATAAATCATAAGCCTCCATGTTGTAACCAAAACTGATTTCAACTATTAATGGATTGTTTTGTGAATCAAAAACAAAATCATAGGCAAGTACTTGTGCTTTTAATTTACTATGCATGTCAAAGGATATCTGAACACACTTAATATCAATTTGGTTTTTATCATACACTATAAATCCACTTCCTGAAGCTCTAAAATCATTTCTTCTGACCATTCTCTTGATAGCGAAAGCACGTGGGCCTATTACAACTACTCTTATATCAAAAGAATTATTCGGGATGAATTCCTGACAGTAAAAGTAGCCTCTCTCACGACCGTACTGTTGGGTAATAATGGGCCCTAAAAAGATTGCTAAAAACCACTTAACAACACTTTGGCCAGAGGCTTTACCTAGCCTATACTTACGCAAACGTTCATTGAAAACCGTAAAATTATTAAACAATGGAAAACCTCTTCGAAAAGCCTGTTTGATTAGTTTTTTGG
Organism: uncultured Methanomethylovorans sp.; assembly: GCA_937968035.1. Lineage (GTDB taxonomy): Archaea > Halobacteriota > Methanosarcinia > Methanosarcinales > Methanosarcinaceae > Methanomethylovorans. The sequence goes on along the minus strand of CALBTS010000301.1, from coordinate 10,695 downwards.
CAGTAGCTTTATCTTTAATAATTTTAACATTAAGAGAGCCCGAACCACCTCTAAGTTTAAAGACTTTCGGGAAACTTGTTGATTCCGTCCAGTTTAGTGCTGATTTCTTATCATAAAATATTTGAGTTGGAACAAGGGGAGCATTTATTGATTCCAGAAGATATTTTTGCCCTACTTTGTCATTGAAATGCCAGCAAGTGAAAAAATTTGGAAATACAATAATTCCTTTTAATTCAATCGACTGAATAAGTTGCTTCGCGAACAAAGAATCTTTGTATTCCATGTGATCAAAATGCCACATGAAATAACTACATCCTACTAATTGACTTACAATATCTGAGCTATAAGGATTAACTAACTTATAGGGAATTTTTTGTTTAATACAATATTCCAGCCAACGTTCACTAAAATGTCCCTTCTTAAAATAGATCGCTATCATTCCACATATCGAAATTGGCTCTGCCTGGGGCCTAAACACCCTTTCTTAACATTTGGCAGTAAATCTTATAATTCTCTTCAAACAATTTGGAAACATCAAAATTATTCTCGGCAAAAGCTCTCGCGTTAATTCCCATTTGTTTTCTCTTCTCGTAGTTACACAATAAGAACTCAATCTTTTCAATAAGCATAGCAACACTACCAGGAGGCACAATAAAACCAGTCTCTCCATTCTCAACCAAAAATCTTGCGTCACCACAGTCAGTGCTGACTACGGGCCTCCCACAAGCAAGGGCTTCCATTATAACGTTAGGTGTACCTTCAGCATCTGCAGCATGAAGGAAAATATCACAACTAGCTATATGAGTGTTTACGTCTGATACTTCCCCAAGGAGAAAGAATGTGTCCTGCAATTTATAATCATCTATTAGTTTGGTCACATTTGCTCTCTCTTTGCCTTCTCCAGTATGTAAATGAAGTATGTGGTATCCACGTTGCTTCAGAGAGTATATTACCTCCACTAATATGTCAATCCTTTTTAAGGGCATCAGGCTCCCGATTGACGCCGTCACAAAATTGCTGTGGTCAGAATTCTTCACATATACTTCAAAGGATGTTAGTGGAATTTTATTTGTTATTATATAAATACCATCTCCTTTAAGCCAGCCAAACTTCTCAATAACCTGATGAGCTCCAGTAAAATTGTTAATAATTATTCTCTTCGGAAAGAGAGTATTAAGAGTTCCGCCAATTTGCCCATGGACCGCCATTGAAGCATTCAGAACATGTCTTAATGCCCCTATGGGTTTGGATTTCAGCCCGAGTGAGGCAAGCCAACAAATAAAATTCAAATAAAACGTATAGGACTGGACAATATTAATTTTGTTTTTCTTAATAACATCACGCAACTTTTTGAATTTTCTATATCTAGAAACATGACAATTTGACCCACAAATTTTAATATTTTGTCGATTAATAATATCATAATTAGCCTCACCTTCATCCAAATTCCAAACAAACACCATCGGATTAACACAATCCCGGTTAGTTGAAGAAAGTAAATAGGAAAGCTGACGCTCCTGACCCCCTCTGCTCAATTGGCCGATGACATATAGTACATTAATTCCTTCGCCCATGTTAAATAGTTATGACAGCGATTATTTTTCCAAAAAATGACAGATCATAAATATCCAGAGGCAAGGAGTAGGCTGGATTATGCATATTCATAATTAACATTATCCAATAGGTGTTTATTTATAATTACTGCCAGGAGGAATCCTATTATTAAAACCAGGAACTTAGTATTCAATATATTATGAGTTACAAATGATGTAATGAATAAAAACAGAACTAGGCCTCTTTCAAGAAATTTAATATGTCCTCTTCTAACGGTGGAGGTGGACATCCATAATGTTACTAGGAAGCCAACATAAAGTGAAAACCCCACAAAACCCACCTCACCCCATAGTAGAAGGAATTCATTATGAGTGCCCCATTTTATTTTAGGTAGAGAATGAAACGTTCCGAGACCATGACCAACTATGGGATCCTTAATAATATAATCCCATGCTACTCGAATAATATCAGATCGCCTTGATGTTGTCTCAGAATTAATTTTACCTTGCCACAATTCCGAAAATTGTATAAACCTGTTACGTTGCTCTGGAGTTAACTTATCGTTTATTTTATTGAAATTAACCACCAAAAGAGAGAGGATTACAATTATAAAAATTAAAAATCTCATTCTCTTCCGCAAGCTAATTGGATATTTGTTTTCATGCCTTTCACTAAAAATGAACATGATTGCCCAGAGTAAGACAACAATTATGTTCAAGAAGGCTGCCTTAGAGAATGTCATAATTCCAGCAGTGACGCACAACAGATAGCCTAGAAAAAGTACACTTCTTTTATTTCTGTTCTCTGTATTAAAAAACAAAGTAAGTATGAATAGTTGGCCTAATACTGTAATCTGGCCAGCCTGATTTGCGCTGTCAATTAATCCGCTCAATCGTTCAATTTGGCCATTAGCTAAAATATTTTGATTAAACAAAGATATGCCTGATAAAGAACCAAGTATAATAAAAACAGAATTTATGAAAAATGCAAATGAGAAGATCTTCAACAAAAAGTGAAATTTGCCATTCTTTATCAGAATATATGAAATCCCATAAGACACAACAAATAAGAAGAGGGAGGGAATATAGTACCTCCACCTGTACTCAGTATCCTGACCTGGAAACTCGGTCAATAGGTTAATCAACGTCCCGAATAATAAAAGCCAGGCATAGACAGAAATGAATAGAAGAATTGAAATGTGTGATATTAAAATTCTTTGTCTTAATGTCTTTATCAGTAGAAGCAGTGTTATTAGCAAAATTGGGATAGAAAGAAAGGCTTTGATACCCAGCAAATTGCTCAATAAATTATTAACGTCAGAACAAATAATAATTACTAAGGCAGAGAAAAGTATTATATGGAATTTACTAATTCTTCTCTCAAATAAGTAAGGTTGTTGTGTCGAATTTTGATCAAACATTTGATCTGGGTTTGGCTTGTGGCTTATTAAATATGGTTGAGTTATCAGGAATATCTTTTGTAATTACAACATTCGCTCCAATAATACAATTTTTACCTATTCTAACATTGCCCAAGACACATGCGTGAGGTCCGATATAACAATCATCTCCTATGATCGGATTTTGATGATCAAAATTATGACCCAGAATAACCCATGGACCAATTTTTACGTTGTCTCCTATAGTGGTTTTACCTCCCATTACAAGTCCATAAGGATGAGGCAGGTACAGTCTTCGTCCGATTGAAACGGATGCAGGAATCTCAATCTTAAATATTACTAATTCAAAATAATACATGATTAGATATATATACCAAAAGGGATTTATCTTTCGGTGTCCTAGCCTAAACAGTAAGTTTCCTAAACGATATAGTAAAATACACCAAAGTCCCGGATCAATGATCGCAAGAAAACCACTTATTGAATAATAATGTTTAATATCCTCCAAACACCTCATATTCTATCCATTAATTTCTTCCCACTTAAATATTCCTAGAAGGACTGACCATTGATCATTAAATTCTCTTTCACTTACAACCCTTAATATTTTCTTCATTAACAGGGAAATAATGCGAGGTGGAACATATACCCATCTCATCATAAATTTAAAGAGAAAATATTGCGTCTGGCCACCTTTTAGCCTGAAATACAAGCCATTACTCAGACAATTGTTTACTGAGCTCCTTATATTTGATTGTTTTACACTTTCAGCAGTATAATGAATAATAGTCGTTGAGGGAATATATACTAATTGGTTTCCCTCTTGCTTCAATTTATGGCACAAAAAGTTATCTTCACCTCCATGCAGAAACTCTGCATAAAATAGTCCTATTTTAAAAAGTACAGATTTGCGAATCATTAAAGCAGCTCCAACACCAGCTTCAATCTCCTGCTCGACTTCATAATTATATGGATACCTTAAATTTTTCTCAATTATTGGGCCAAGCCAGGGTATTAATTTAAGTTGTAATATGTCCATAAAAAATACTTTCTTCAGAGTAGGCAATTTTCTTGCACATGACTTTTGAATCTTATCATCTAAGGTAACAACTCTTGGCCCTACTGCTCCTACATGAGGATGGGTCTCCAAATAAGAGGTAAGTATCTGAATGTTATTTTTAGAAATAATAGTATCGGGATTCAGTATATATATATATTTGCCTTTTGCGATTCTGAACCCCTGATTATTAGCCTTTGCAAATCCTAAGTTTTCCTCATTGCTAATTAGTGTTATGCTTGGGAACTTTTCATTAAGATACTGTAGACTTCCATCTGTGCTTGCATTATCAATAACTATTATTTCATAACTAAGATCTTTGGTGGTGTCAATAATTGATTGTATACAATCAGTCAATAATTCTTTTACATTCCAATTTACTATTACAACACTGACGTCTATCATAAGCGTTTCCTAATTATTCTGAATTTCTCTCCTTTTGAAATACTCGTTTATGCCAAGTAATATATTTCTGGCTGCATCTTTACCAGAGGCATAACAACACTTACTTGCATATTCACTTATCCTTCTATTAAGACTATCAGCAAAATTATTGTCATTGAAATAAGCTTCAATTATAGAAGCCAATTCTTCGCCATTGGTTACAACTGGTAATTTGCCACTTTCAAAATAATCCTTCGCTTGAAACAAGTAACCATCATGCACATTAATTGTCACTAATGGCAACCCTCTTAAGATTGCATCAATAGCAAATGCGGAATTATAATTACATACCATGTCTGCCAATGCAAAGTATTCCTCGTAACTTATTGATTTTTCCCTATCCAGAAATAGATTGGGAGGTATATTTTCTAATGAAGTGTAAAAATCCATATTCTCCGATGGGTGAATTTTTAAAACACCATAATACTCATTGGCAGAAAGTTTATTTAGGGCAATGCAAAAAATTTCAAATAGTTTGATCCTTAATTTTTTTTGAATAGGATTTGTTGCAAGCAGAATAATTTTAATGTTCGATTTTATTCCAAGCTTGGCTTTTAATTGAGCCTTATCAGCTTTTATATCTTGGCTCATTTGTGGAGCTCCAGCCACTACGATTTTATTCTCCTCAAGGCCAAAGCGAAGATAATCCTGCATTTGACGCTCGCCCCACGCAAATACCTTATCTGCAATTAAGGGTGTGTATCCGATTGAGTTTCCAACAATCCCATGTGACATAGTAAAAACTGGAATTGAAAACTTCTTTGCTACTGAACAAAGTGATGCGGTAAACGAATATCTATCATAATGAGTAAGGATGTATTTAGGCTCAAGGAATTCTAGCATTATTTCAAAAGAAATAAGGTACCTTGTTTCTCCCAGCAGATTATTTTTAAATCGCAGTCTATAGGTTATCGGGAGGTCATTTCGGTCAATGAAATTCGTCAGCGTCTTTTCAATTTGGCTCCACAATACCTGGAAATCTTTACGCCATAATTTGAAAGCATAAGTAGGAAGCTCATTTCGAAAGGAGTAATGAGTTGGTCTAAATCCAAACAAGTTGAATACCTTTTCGTTCTTAATAAGACAAAAGATGTTTTCAGAGCCTATCAGTTCATATACAGGATATGACATATCAAAAATATGTCTTCTTTCTGAAATAAAGGTAAGTATTGGCAGGCCTTTACTTTTTGCATGCTTATTGAAGTCAAATCCTTTTATTTGCTTTTTTGGAAAGAATTTCAGATAATAAAACATCGCCGTTTCCTTAAGGTAATCATTTGGATTAAAAGCGGCTTGCATAAGGTCAAGAATCAAGTGACTAGTAATCAGACTACCGATAGGTATACCTCTGAACTTAAAATGATTGAGTTCCATCTCGAATTTGCTGAGTTCTTCGGATGTGACGCTATTCATTGATCTTGATTTGAAATAAACTGTTATTCATCAAATCACCCTAAATTAGTTGCTTGTTCCTTCTCCCAAATTATTATGTCTTGAAAATTGAAACCACCAACTTCCTTTTCTTCCAAAAGAGTATGGTAACAGTAATACCAACAATTAATAATTTAAGTACTAGATTCTGGAAAGAGAACACGCTACTTGTCGAAAACAATAAATAATATAATATTAAAACACCCCCAAGAACTATAAATTCAATTTTCAATTTGCCTGGAGAAAAGATATGATATTTCAAAAAGTATTTTGAAATAATTGTTTCAATTATATAGAGGTAAGCATAACTCGCCAAAGTTGAATATGCTGCAGCTATGTACCCATATTTTGGTATAAATAAGGCATTTAATACTATATTTAATATGCCGGCACTTATCGTGGTTGCTGCAGTAATGTAGGTCTTTTTTGAATACTGAATTGCGTTTTTGTTAAATGGTAAAATGCCCAGAAAGAAATGCCCCAGAATTATAACAGGGATCGCATTCAGGGCAGTATGATAACTATCAGGGCTGAGCAAAGCGCCTAATTCATTTGCGAACATTATAAGTATTATAGCAGAAAGTGTAATCAATTTAATAATCAAATGACTCTCATTGTCCATTACCTCATAATTTGTCCTATTCATATAGGCATAATAGTTTGGGGTCCATGCATTATGCAAGGAATTAGAGATCATGATTTGTAGTGTAGCTATGTTGTATGCAAAGCTATATAACCCAGCCTCCTCACTTCCATTTGTATTATTAAGCATAATCCTGCCAAATTGTGCAATTATAATTCCACTAAGTAAATAGGGGATATTAGGCAAAGAAAAATTTAATATGTATTTAAGATGTTCTTTGTTGAATTTGAACCTGAATGAAGTATATCTTAAGACATCCCTCATCCGCAGGAATCCAAAAATTATAAAAACGGCAACATCTCCTTTCAAACGCCCAAGATAGAGCTCATCTTTCTGTAAAAGTATGAATCCAACAGCTAATGCAAAACCCACATACGTTTGTGCTATTGAAACCCTCCTGATTCTCTTTGTTTCTTTTCTTGGCTGATATACCTGCCTGAACAATGAGGAGATGATTCCCATGAGTACAGCAGGAATAAAATAAGGTATTACTGATTCGGGTAATTCAATCCAACTGCTGATGTGCCGCTGAAAAATCAAAAATCCAGCGATGGAAAAAGAATAAATGCATCCTACAAGGGCAATTGAAAATCCTAAAAACTGGTTGAAGTCTTCTTTTTCCTCGTAATAATATCTCGAGACAGCTCCATGCAGATTAAATACTAAAAGTATGACGAAAATTGAAACATAAGAGCTAAAAATATTTATGATCCCGTAGTCTTCTACTGTCAATAAATATGTGAAGACAGGAATTGAAACAAATTTGAGACCTTCCTGGGCAACGGAAGATATCAGATAATTTTTTGAGTGGTTCAGTGTTTCAAAAAATGGTGCCTCCTGAACCGCTTTGCTTGCTTTGCTTAAACTTTTAAACATCTTAGCCAGCCAAGTGCCTAATCAGTTCTGCTAACCTTTTACCGCTTTGATTATCATCAAAGGTGTTGATGATCTTTAAAAAAGAACTTCGCTTATTAATAAAATCTTTAAATCCCTCAAGTGACGTTAGTTTGTCAAATGCTTTCGTCATTTCCTCAAAAGACTTAACAACGATTACTCCATCTCCGGGAAAGAATTTTCCGTAATCATACAAATCGCCTGTATCTAACGCTATGACTGGCACACCTCTGGCAACAGCCTGATAGCTGGTTCCTGAATACCCTGTAATCAATAGATCTGCTTTATCAAATAGTGTATCTAAATCGGCTTCTTTCGTTATTCGTATATTCTTGCAAGTACTATTGCCAAAGAACTCAGAATAGTAATCAAGGTCCTCTCGTGGATGGACTTTTATAGTTAGGTTAAGGTCCGGTTTATTATTAATAAAATTGAGAATATGCTCATTAAACTGATTTTGTTTCTGAAAGTCGAACACAGAAGCTAAAGGTTGTGTTGTATAAAGGACCCTTGGTGCTGTGAAATTATAATTCTCCATATTCTCTAAGCGGTTATTGCCATAAAAAATTACCTCATCCAAACTAGGATTCCCGGTAAAAAATACATTCTCTGTAATATGATCATAGACCCAGAAAGAGGACCAATATGCTTTGAATATTTTTTTTGTAATGCCTGCCTTCCTAACCCATGGATTAATTGAAAGCGTAGGATATTTAAAGAGCACTTTCAAGAATAAATAACGCAATCTCACTTTTAATCCTAACTTTTGTGCAACCGCTTCTTGCAAAGTACCCTGTTGGATTACCAGCACCGGTATGTCCTTAAAGTAATTGACCACTAGTTTGAAAGTATCCGTTCTATCGGAAGTCATTACAATTAGATCTGGCTGTAACTGTTTAATCTTTTGTACAGTACTTGAATTTATCCTTCGCTTATTTCGATAGAATTTGAGTCTTAGAATTGGGTCCTTTTCATTTGAAAGACCATATTCATGTGTATCATTAATACGGTCAACCTGGTTGAAGTGTCTTTTAAGAGTATTAATTTCTTTATCATAATCTGACGAATGCTTTTTATTAAGGGCATATTCTGCATCCAGAAACATTGTTTCGAGATCACCAAGATGATTAGATATACGAATCAATAACTTATTTGACAGATAAAACAGCGAAGGAATAAAGAGTATTCTCGTTCTCATCAGCACTTTAGGAGTTCTGAAATACAAACAGAATTAGACATTTAGGAGATTATCAAAGCATTTTAGAGCTTCTCGAAAAAATGATTCCAATCTTATCAATGCGTTATTGTTGCTTTTGCATTATACAATGTTCCATCTCACTCATTCTTCGGCAATGAATTTCTTTCAATGATAGTTAGATTGGGATACTGACCATACACCGTCGTGTTATCTTAAATATCAAGGTCTTTAATAAAGCAATTTGCTCCAACCATGACGTTGTGTCCAATATTAGACTTACCAATAATTTTTGAGTTTGAATACATCTTAACATTATCACCAATAATCGGATAGACACCTTTATTGCCTCCAACGGTACATCCCTGCATAGCAAAGAAATTATTCCCGTATTTAGCTCGTCCAAGCACAGTGCCAACCGGGTGTTCCAGAAAGAAAACCGTCGGCAATTCAATTGCGTAATAGATGTCACATGAATGTAGTATTTTATTCAAATAGTAAAGTCTATCGCATAAGGTTGAATCAGAGCCTAGTTGCTTATAAATTTCATTTGAAAAGTAATAGAGGTATATCAGGTATTGACCAGAATGATAAGGAGAAAAAAAGTCTTATTTTCAAGTCTAAAGTGTTTGTTATCAACACCTTTAATGCAGTCTCTGAGTCTATTTAGTACGAGAGGCTGAATATCATTCAGAACTGAGAACTCCTCCTTGCTGATAATGAAGAAGTTCTTCAATTGTATGAAAAGCAACTTCTGCAACTCATCTTTTGATACCAATGAAAATAAATCATCAATTAACTCTTTCATTATACTCTCAATGTCGACTTAGTAAGAATCCTTAGGAATGTTGTCGCTTTTTTATCCTGGGCATCAATTTAAGACATGCAATTCTCTACGACCTGCAAATAGTATTGCCTGATTAATAATTAAATACCTTCTTAAAGATCGATATTCCCTCTTCCAGTTTATTAATGGATAAAAGGTCTCCTGAGCTTAAGAAGTTTGAAACCTGCTGATGAAAACCCGGTTTAAAATCAGTATCTAAACGTTCGTTAATTTCTATATCCTCTACTATGAATCCATTCTTTTTCTGTTGCTTTAGCTTTTCCATAGGAGACAACATCAGTTTTCTTTTCTCTGTCATTATTTCGATATTCCACCTGCCAGGGGCACCCCAATTGGCATGATAGGTGAAAGGAACCCCCGCTAAAGTCTCTCCCATCCCGGTGAAAACAGATCCCGCCTCATGCCAGCTTACCTTATCTCCGTACTGTCTACACTCGATCCACGCTGGTTTTCCGGCAATGTAGAAAGCTGTATCTATCACATGGGAACTATTAGCCATCCCCCAATATTTGAGGGTGTTCTCATCATAGTTGGCAGGGGTGATTTTAAAAATAGCCTCAGTGAAATCAAAATGGAATGACAAGACCCCTCCGTCTTCAACTATTAATTCTTTTGCTTTAAGTACAGATTGATAAGTTCTACGGTTATAGGCTATGAAGACGTTGGAATTATGAATGCAAGCCATTTGTTTAATCACGGATGCATCATCAGAATAAAAGGTGAGAGGTTTTTCGGCCATAATATTTTTACATCCTGCCTGAATTAAAAGTTTGGTGCATAATGACAAGCTCTCTATAGGCGTGGCTACAATTGCATAAGTGGGCATTTTAAAATTGTTTAGCCTGTTTTCCAGACCCCCTGTTAAAACTTCAATATCCGGATAGATCCGTTTTAAATCTGACGCCTTGTCTTCACCCCTTGTGATTACTATCGGGACTTTATGCTGTGCCAGAAGTACTTTTATATATTCTTTTGCTATTGTACCAGCGCCTACAATCAGTACTCTCAGGTTATCGGACATATATCAGTAATCGATTTTGATACTTTATTATAGTGGGTTAATACCATTTTTATAAAAGGAATATGCAAGGTTGATGAGACGCCGAAAGGAGTCAATTCACAACTTCCTGTCTCAAATAACTGTTCTGTTATGATATTTGTTAATTGGCTCTGATAGAGCACATTAAACACTATCTCTCCAGCTTTCCATTCCTGAGAGATTTCTTCCTTA
>CALBTS010000300.1 GCA_937968035.1 uncultured Methanomethylovorans sp. | reverse complement strand
CGGCATACGAGATCGTATTTGGTGACTGGAGTTCAGAAGTGTGCTCTTCCGATCTGGTCTATTGGGCGGAAATGTACGCTAATTTCGGAACTATGGGCATAGTGCTTGCCCCAGTAATAGTTGGTGTCTTGGTTTATGTGATCGATCATCTCTTCGGTCGTTGCGTACGATCGCCATTAGACCGTGCTTTACTCATCTGGTTGATCTTGCATTATAAGGATCTAGCGATTACCGGACTGAGTGGTTTTATCATTGATTTTCAGTTGATTATGGTGCTTGGCGTCTTCCTATTAGGGCGGATTACCTTAAGGGGCTTTTTTGGATCAAACCAGAGCCTAACACAATGACTTTTAAAAAGGCATTGTAATTTACAGACTTATTGACAGATGATGAGGCGATAATCAATTTAGACTAGCGATACGCCGTGGTCAATCATTTTATACTGATTACATGGAAATCATTATAAAAGAGGTTGTTTACGATCATGAAAGCAAGTCCGATTTCTTTTTGACTTTTGTTCTAATGTCAGGTAATAGTTGATATAAATATTTTAGGGAAGTCTGTGGATCTCAGTGATTAAACTTTGAACAAGAACAGCTTTACATTTTTTCCTGTCAGTTGAACCTGTGTTGATTATGCGCGGATTGTGAATCAATCTAATCTGATTATAGGTGCTCGCAATTAATTAATGCCTGTTTATCGAGGATGAGAAATATTTAAAACAATAATATCCGTATTTAGGGCTGTGGTTGCCGTGCATTATGATTGACCCTTTGGCATATCACTCTAAAAGGAGAAGTGAGAATGAAACCTAGCAATTTCGTTAACAATACAATAGCGCACCTGAGCCATACTGATATTGCGTCAGATGCGAGAATATTGAAAGAACTTGAAAGTTTAAGAGCACAGTTTGTTAACTGTAAGATATTTGGAATTGGTATAAGCCGGGATGATTTTAGAAATAAAACAGTTATCAAAGATGTTGATTTAATCTCTTTGCGAATAAAAAGTAGGAACCTTAGTTTAATCCCTGCTTCGTTGCGTCATATATTAACATTTCTTGAAATATTTGTACGTGCTACCAAAATAATACGCACTATAAAGCCACAAATAATACATTGCCATGATGTTTACTTGCTCCCAATCGCTTTGTATTGTCAAAAAATGCTTAAATCAAAACTAATATATGATGCTCATGAATTAGAATCTGAAGCATCAGGCATAACAAAATTTCAAAAGAAAGTTATTCGCTATTTTGAAAAAAAGGCATGGAAATCACTTAATGGTCTAATAACTGTAAGTCCTTCTATTACTAATTGGTATCATAAAAAATATGGTGTTGTTAATTCGGTAATTGTGTTAAATTCTCCGATTGTTTCAGATGAATATGATAAAATATTTGATGATTATTTGAGAAGGAAATTTAAAATTTGTCATGATTCTTTAGTATTTATTTATATTGGAATTATTGGGAAGGGTCGAGGAGTGGATAATTTGCTTGCTGCTTTTTCATCAAATGATGTAAAGTCGCATCTTGTCTTTTTAGGTTATGGAGAATATGTAGGAAAAGTGAAGAATCTTGAAGAGGAGAATAAACGTATACATTTTCATGAGTCTGTTCCTTATAAGGATGTAATACCTATTGCACGAAGTGCAGATTATGGATTGTGTTTATTGGAAAATATTTCTTTAAGTGACTATTATTGTTTGCCAAACAAGCTGTTTGAGTATGCCTTTTCAGGAATACCGGTGCTTGCTACTAACTTTCCCGAAATTAAAGACACAGTTTTAAGGTATAAGCTGGGGTATGTTACTGGTAATGACCCGGAAACAATACATAAAACCGTATTAAAAATTGAGAGCGAAACAAAACATGAACGTATTAAAGCAACAAGCTTGTATGATTTGACTTGGAACAAGCAAAAAGAAAATCTGATATCCTTATATAATTCTGTAATTGAAATAGACACTTAGCTAGATAGAATGAAAATAAGTATTGTCATAAAAATTGATTAAAGTACAGCGTTAGAACAATACTTGGTTTATGAAGATAAAAATGCTGCCAATAGTTGTTGATGAAAAAAAGGACGTGGGTTGTTCATGCTGCTGAATCATCTATTCACACCTCGTCGACTAGCTTTTGCTAAACTAAAAAGGGGTCAAAGATTATATAAACTTTATTTTATCCCGTCTTTCTTTGTTTCCTGTATCAGTTTGCAGATAACGGTGTTGGTGATTTTTCTCATGCACTTACCTTTTATCTTCCTGTGCCGAAGCTTAATTGTCACGAATATTTATTCTATGCTCCGGATATTGCAATAGATGACATATGTAAAATTTTGTTGTTTGAAAAAATCCTCGTTTTTTGCTTTGATAAATGTCTGTAGAAGCTGTTAGGATTCCGCTTTGATGTTTTATTCTAAGCACACATAACCAACACTTGTTAAATCTAGAGTTTCAATGATATCCTTTTTCATGAAAAACTGTTTTTGGGTTTATTGTTTTGCTGCTCTGTTTTACGGAAATGGTACGACCTTTTTCAATACTGTCCAAAAAATTTGAGTTTAACTTGTTGAGCATAATAGCTTAAATTAAAGGTTAAAATATAAAGACGAAGATAATCGTTTAACTTTATACGACAGGAGAGATTATGTGCGGAGTTTTTGGTTGCATAACATCAAAAAGAATTGTTAAAAATGAATTGGAAATTTTAACAAGACATGCTCGTCAGCGAGGACGCGATTCCAGCGGTCTCATGGTTTATTCAAAGGGAAGATATGCTATCTTCAAAGCTGATTATGATATACTAAAACTAGCTAATGAAGTGAAGCCGCATTTAGGTAGTGTTGCCCTTGGGCATAGCCGACTAATTACCAATGGCATAGCTGATAATCAACCAGTTTATAGGGATGATATCGCTGTATTTCATAATGGTATCGTAGTTAATGATGAAGAAGTTTGGAAGGAGACGCGAAAGAAACGGTGCTTGTCTATAGATACAGAAGTCATAGCCGCCTTGGCGGCTGAAGGTGTAGAAAATGGTCTTAGTTATAATGCCATAAGTGAACGCATCTTCAGCTTATGCAAAGGGACCATATCGGCGGCGATAGTGTTTCACAAACAAGGAAAGTTATTATTATTGTCGAACAATGGCAGCTTATATGTCGGTAAGAAGCCTGATGTGATAATGTTTTCCTCTGAGGCGTATCCGCTCAGGCAGAACGCTTGTGAAGAGATATCACAACTGTTAGGAAGCGAATGTCTTGATATTCCAGTATCAACCGAAGAGATAAGTGTAGCAGATAAAAAGGAACGCAAGTACAATATAATTCCCGGTCTTGGAACCTCGGCTTCCGAGGAGCGACTCCTTGAGTACAGTATTCCTAAGTTTCGGCGATGCACTAAATGCCTTATTCCAGAGACCATGCCGTTTGTTTCGTTCGACGAAAAGGGTGTATGTAATTACTGCAATAATTATAAGCTCAGGAATAATCCGAGACCGCGGAAAGAGCTTTTCGATTTGGTAGAGCCTTATAGGCGCAGAGAGGGTACTGAATGTATAGTTCCATTTTCCGGGGGGCGAGATAGCTCTTATGCCCTTCACTTGATTGTAAACGAGCTCAAGATGAAAGCCGTGACTTATACCTATGATTGGGGTATGGTTACCGACCTTGCTCGCCGTAATATTAGTCGGATGTGTTCAAAGCTAGGTGTTGAAAATATCATAGTTGCAGCGGATATCGAAAAGAAACGTTCATTCATTAGAAAGAACCTGACAGCATGGCTGAAACATCCACATCTGGGTATGATTAGCATCCTTACCGCTGGAGATAAACACTTTTTCCGTTATATCGAAGATATAAAGCGCCAAACTGGGGTTAACCTTAACCTTTGGGGCATAAATCCACTAGAGGTGACGCATTTTAAAGCTGGTTTCTTGGGAATACCTCCATACTTTGAGGAGAAGAGGGTTTATACGCATGGCTTAATAAAGCAACTGCGTTATCAAGCGCTTAGGATGAAGCAAATGATTAAGAGCCCAGGGTACTTCAACGACTCAATTTGGGATACGCTAATTGGTGAGTTCTTCAGAAGCTTTCATAAGAAGACAGATTATTACCATGTTTTTGATTATTGGCGTTGGGATGAAAAGCAAATAGACGACATTCTCTTAAGTGAGTACGAATGGGAGACTGCACCTGATACCAAAACCACATGGCGCATAGGGGATGGAACAGCAGCGTTCTATAATTATATTTATTATACTGTTGCAGGATTTACTGAGCATGACACCTTCCGAAGTAACCAGATACGAGAGGGACAGATAACCAGGGAGGAAGCTTTGGCTTTGGTAATAGAGGAAAACCGTCCAAGGTACCCAAACATAAAGTGGTACCTAGATGCCGTAGGTCTTGATTACAAGCCAGTGATAGAGATAATCAACAGAATACCAAAACTCTATCAAGAATGATAATTAATGAGCTTGAGTGGTTAGGTTATTAATTATTGCTTAGATCCAAAAGTTGTGAGGGTGAGCAGATAAAGAACCAAATATTTTATGAATCCAGCATCTAGTTAATATGTTTTGTGAAGTAGATTGCCTGAGTTCCCACAACTGTTGGAAGATCTTAATTTGCGAAGCTTTACCAATTATCTTAAAATCACATGATCTTTGACCTTTAATATAGTCTAATAAAGCTTAAATTTTCTATGCTGTTGCATCGAGAATAGTGTCTTAAACGGCTTTATTTTTTTGAGGTTGTTATGTTGCTTGAATACATTGTATCTAAAGTTATAAAAAAGCTTAGACTCCGTGCCATTAAAAATACAATACTTCCAAAACAATCAAAAATATGTTCAGGAACGTCAGTTGTTGATTGTTCTTTTGGAAAGTACTCGGATGTTGGCTATGATTGTGTTATTGTAAGGACTAAGCTTGGAAGTTTTGTTTCAATCGGTTCTGGATGCCGAATTGGTGGCGCAAGTCATCCAATGGATTGGGTGTCTACATCGCCAGTTTTTTCTGCACATCCAGACCATCTCCGCAAGAAATTTGCTCATCATAAGTTTGATCCTTATATTGAAACTGAAATTGGAAATGATGTTTGGATTGGTGATGGTGTGTTCATTAAGGCTGGTGTGAAAGTTGGCAATGGGTGCGTAATTGGTATGGGGAGCGTTGTTACAAAAAATGTACCTGATTATGAAATCTGGGCAGGTAATCCAGCGAAGAAAATAAAGGATAGGTTCCCGGCTGAGATTTCAAAAAAGTTGCTAAAAATATGCTGGTGGAATTGGGAGGATGATGCTATAGAAAAAGCAGCCGAGCTCTTCAACTCGGTTTCTGATTTCGTTGCGAGGTATTATTAATGAGAATAATGCACATGATGTTATCATGCTTTTACATTGAAGGTTTTAATTATCAGGAAAATGCACTTCCCAAGCAGAATAAGTTAGATGGTCATGATGTTAGAATAGTAGCTTCGACCGAAACATTTGTTGACAATATGAAGTTGGGGTATGTACAGCCAATGGCATATATCAATGAAGATGGTATTCCTGTTAGTCGCATTTCTTATGCAAGGTGGTTACCAAAAGTCCTAATGAAAAAAGTTAGGGCATACATTGGAGTTCGCAAAATACTTGAAAATTATAAACCAGATATAATCTTTTTTCATGGCTTGGCCGCACTTGAGCTTTTGACTGTTTCAAAATTTAAACAAAGGCACCCTAAGACAGTTTTATTCGTAGATAGTCATGAAGATTTTCATAATAGTGGTCGGAATTTCTTATCAAGATACATACTTCATCGATTGTTTTATAGGTCTATCATTTCATTGGCTATGAAGTATATTGATAAGGTTCTTTGCATATCCACAGAAACAATGGATTTTGTAAGAGATAACTATGGAATGACTGATTCTTCTTTGGAATTATTTCCATTAGGCGGATCTGTAATGGATGAGGTTAAGAGAAAACAAATCAGGGAATTCATCAGAGATAGTCATGGTGTCACGAATGATTCAATTGTAATAATGCACTCTGGAAAGCTTGATGCTAGAAAGAAAACAATTGAGTTACTAGAGGCTTTTGCGCAGATAAATGATCCTCGTTTGAGGCTTTGGCTAGTTGGATCAATCGATGAAACGATAGAAAATGATGTAAAACAATTAGCAGAAAAGGATAGAAGGATTTCGCTGCTTGGATGGAAATCGGCTCGGGAATTGGGAGATTATCTTGTTGCTTGTGATTTATATGCTCAGCCAGGAACCCAGTCAGCAACATTGCAAGCTGCACTCTGCGCCGCAGCCCCCATAATGGTGTTTCCATATTCAAGTCATCAAGAATATGTCGATAACAATGGCTTTTATGTGTCATCACAAGCTGAAATGGTAGAAGTGTTTAAGAAAATTCTTGATAATCCTAGCATGCTATTAAGTATGAGTAAGAATTCGCGTGAGATTGCATTGCGGCTACTTGATTATCGAAAACTCGCAAATCGAATGTATCAAATCTATGCGGATATTATATAGGTTCTATAGTTTCAAATTAGAAGCGATTATTTGATTCTTTTATTATGTACTTAGGAGGTTGTATGGATATTAAAAATACAAAAGACTATCAGATTTGCACAAATTGCATAATGGATACATCTGACTCAGGCATCGTTTTTGACGAGAAAGGCCAATGCGATTACTGCAATAATTATTACGCGAACATACAGCCGCATTGGCATCCGGACGAGGAGAGCAATGCTGAACTAATGCGTATCGCGGACAAGATAAGGAAAGACGGCGAGGGTAAGCCGTATGACTGCCTTATAGGACTGAGCGGCGGGGTTGATAGTTCGTATGTCGCTTATCTCGCGAAGGAAAAGATGGGCTTAAGGCCGCTGTTGTTCCACGTGGATGCGGGATGGAATACCCAGGAAGCAGTCAACAATATCGAAAAACTCTGCGACGCATTGCAGCTCGACTTGCACACGGAGGTGGTGAACTGGCTGGAGATGAGGAATTTGCAACTGGCTTTCTTCAAAGCTCAGGTTCCTCATCTCGACACTCCGCAGGATCACGCGTTTTTCGCTGCGCTTTACAATTTCGCGGCAAAGAACAAATTCAAGTATATACTGACCGGCGCGAACTACTCCACTGAATGCGTACGGGAGCCTCTGGAATGGCATTACCACGCGTCGGACTTGACCCAGCTCAAGGATATACACAGGAAATTCGGACAGAGAAAACTGAAGACGTACCCGCTCTGCGATATTCTTACATTCAAGGTATTTTACCGTTATTTCAAGGGGATAAAGGTAGTTAAGCCCTTAAACCTTGTGCACTATTACAAAGAACAGGCTATGAACGAGCTGTCTGAAAAATTCGGGTGGCAGAAATACGCGCATAAGCATTATGAATCAAGGTTTACGAGGTTTTACGAGGGGTTTTGGCTCAAAGAGAAATTTGGCTATGACAAGCGCAGGGCTCATTTCTCAAGCCTGATACTAACTGGCCAGCTTAAGCGCGAAGATGCGCTGAAAAAAATCAGCGAACATCCTTACAGTCCCGAAATGGCGGAACAGGACATGGAGTTCATAGCTAACAAGCTTGATATCTCCATCGACGAACTTAAGAGCCTCATGAAAGGCCCGAACAAGTCATACAAGGACTATAAAAATAAGATGTGGATTTTTAATCTTGGCACAAGGATACTAAGAATGCTGGGGATTCAAAGAGCGATAATACGATGATAGGAATAATCAATTACGGCCTTGGCAACATTCAAGCCATTGCTACAGTATATAAAAGATTAAATATTGACTGCATGATAATAACGAAAGGTATACAATGTGATGAAGCAGATCGGTTGATCCTGCCAGGTGTGGGATCATTTGATTACGCGATGCAAAAGTTTAAGCATTCAGAGGTCTACGAGGTTGTACTGGATGCAGTGCTTCAAAAGAAAAAGCCTGTAATAGGAGTCTGTGTAGGAATGCAGATGCTAGCTGATTCAAGCGAGGAGGGGCAGGAAAAAGGTTTAGGGTGGATACCCGGAAGAGTACTTAAATTGGTATCAAATGATTCTTTAAAAGAAAAACTTCCGCATATGGGCTGGAATAACGCGGTTCCTATTCCTGGAAATCCCCTATTCAAAGGACTTGATGCGAGCTACTTTTATTTTGTCCACTCTTATTATTACGAGCCTTCTGACCCGGAGGACTCTATTGCGACGGCGTATTATACAAAACAGTTTTCCTGCGCAGTCAATCGGGACAATGTATACGGTGTGCAATTCCATCCGGAAAAAAGTCATGAATTTGGCATGACGCTACTTAAAAATTTTTCGGAGATCTAAATGCTGCTTCCAAGAGTAATTCCTAGTCTTCTGGTCCATGAAAAGGGTCTCGTAAAATCTGTCAAATTCAAAGATTACAAGTATGTAGGCGATCCAATAAACGCGGTGAAGATATTCAACGAAAAAAAAGTTGACGAGCTAATGGTGCTCGATATCGACGCGAGCGTGGAGAGCTACGCTCCTGACATGCGGATGATCAAAAGTATCGCGGAAGAGTGCAGGATGCCTCTCTGCTACGGAGGTGGGATCAAGACGGTCGAGCAGGCCAGAAGCATTATTAATCTTGGGGTGGAAAAAATCGCAATCAGTTCCGCGGCTATAGAAAATCCCGATCTAATATCAGGAATCGCCAAGGAGCTTGGCTCGCAAAGCGTGGTAGTCGTTCTGGATGTGAAGAAAAAGTTGTCGGGGAAATATGAACTATTCACGCATAACGGGAAAAAAGCGACAGGTCTTGAGCTTTTCCAGTACCTAAGACTTGTAACAGAAAAAGGAGCGGGTGAGATTGTCATTAATTCTATAGATAATGATGGTATGATTAGAGGGTATGATTTAAACTTGGCGAAAGCTGTGTACTCTGCGATATCGATTCCACTTGTGGTATTAGGCGGCTGCGGCTCACTCGAGGACATCAAAAGGCTTATCTCGGGAACCGGAACGATCGGGGCAGCAGCGGGCAGCCTTTTTGTCTTTAAAGGCCCGCATAAAGCGGTATTGATAAACTACCCGAACCGGCAAGAAAAAGAGAAACTCTTTCAATAAATAGGGCTTCCTGAAAAACTCAAAGAAGCCCATTTTTCAGTCATTTCCAAGGCAAT
>CALBTS010000299.1 GCA_937968035.1 uncultured Methanomethylovorans sp. | reverse complement strand
ACCTGACAGAGCGTCTATTGCGCCGGGCCGGCAGAGTAATAGCAGTCGAATTTGATCCAAAGCTTGTGGCTGTACTGGAAGACAGGTTCAGGGGAGAAGAGAAACTGCAGCTTATCCACGGGGATGTCCTGAGGGTGGAAATTCCCGTCTTCGATAAAGTAGTGGCGAACCTGCCGTACTCCATTTCTTCGGAAATAACCTTCAAGCTCTTCAGGTACGATTTCAAGCTGGGGATACTCATGTACCAGTATGAGTTCGCCCGGCGCATGACAGCAACGCCGGGATCAGATGATTACAGCAGATTAACAGTGAATACTGCATACTTTGCAGATGCATCTATTATTATGAAAGTTCCAAAAGGTGTCTTTTCTCCTCCGCCTCAGGTAGAGTCCGCTGTGGTAAAGGTCTGCCCAAGGTCAGCTCCTTTTACAGTAACAAATAAGGATTTCTTCCTCAAGTTCGTAACAGCGGTTTTTACCAAAAGGCGCAAGAAAATAAAGAATGCTATTGTAGAAAGTAACCACATGTTAGGCATACACAATGTCAAGCAGGTTGTTTCCAGGCTACCGGAGGACCTGATGAAACTAAGGCCTGAGAATCTGGACCCTGCCCAGCTTGCTGCACTGTCCGATAGGATACTTGCAATGCAGCAGGAGACATGATGCCCTGCATCACTTACAGAAAAGCCTGTGTGAAATTTGCTGAGGATGTCTACGAGCCTGCAGAAGATTCCTTTTTGCTTGCCGATGCTGCACTTAAATTTGCAAAGAAAGGCATGAAGATCCTGGAAATAGGCACAGGTACAGGTTTTGTTTCTGCGGTCATACAGTCAAACCTGGATGTGGACCTGCTTGCTACGGACATAAATCCCCATGCTGTGAAATGTGCTTGTGATAATGGAGTTCTGACCATCAGGGCCGACATGTTCTCTGCTTTCAAGCCGCTCAAGTATTTTGATATGATCATTTTCAATCCTCCATACCTTCCCACTTTAGAAGAGGATAAGGTTCCCGGCTGGCTCAACTATGCTTTTGATGGTGGTGTTGATGGTACGGGACCTCTCTGCAGGTTCCTTGAAAACGTCTCTCTCCATCTTTGTTCCACCGGCATCATACTACTTTTGATCTCATCGCTTACAGGAATTGAAAAGACAAAGCTCTTGATGGAAGAAGCAGGCTTTGGATCGGAAGTTGTGGTAAAAGAAAAGTGTTTTTTTGAAGAACTGGTAGTCTTAAAGGGCATCCTGAGGGACAGACCTCAGAAAAGATGAAGTGATCCGGCAAGATCACATGAACGAATCTATCAATTCATCTACCAGGGTCTGATCTTTAGGCCTACTAATAAGAGTTCCTTCTCCAAGCACACCAAATCCGTCTTCAAGGGTAGGCTTTTCTTTCTTGTAAAATATCCCTATAGGTATCCGGTCTCCCCATTCAAGCGATCTCTCAAAAGCCTTTATCCGGTCATCAGGCACATACCCTTCTTCATCAAGCCTGTATACTCTTTCTGCATACCACTTGAATGTGTTGAGTTTATTAAAGGATACGCACGGTTGCAGGATGTCCACCAATGCAAAACCTCGGTGCGTAATCGCTTCTTCCAGAATGCCTGCCAGATGTTCGATATTTCCTGCATATCCCCTCGCCACAAAGGAACAGTCCAGGGAAATGGCAAGAGCAAGCGGGTTTAGAGGTGTATTTACCACTCCATGGGTCTGGACCTTGGTCTTCATACCAAGCTCACTTGTAGGAGATGCCTGTCCTTTGGTAAGGCCGTATATCTGGTTATCGTTAACAATGGCAGTTATGTTCGGATTACGTCTGATGGCATGGATCAGGTGATTACCACCTTCTCCATAAGCATCCCCATCGCCACCTACTGTGAGGACCGTCAGTTCATGGTTAGCTATTTTTGCCCCGGTGGCCGGAGGCAATGTTCTTCCATGCAGCCCATTGAACGTATTACATTTCATATAATGGGGAAGTTTACCTGCCTGTCCTATGCCGGACACCATGAGAACTTCATGCGGCGCCTTACCCATGTTCACCAGTGCTTTCCTGATAGCTTTAATTATTCCAAAGTTCCCGCATCCTGGACACCATTCGGTCTCAATGTCAGGATAATCCTCCATTGTAACCATCAGATCACCTTCTTCTCATGCAGGGCAAGTATTACATATCCCGGGGTGAAAGGCATACCATCGTACCTTAGCAGGTTCATATCAACAGATATGTCTGCTTCGGTTTTCAATAGCTTTGCGAACTGCCCTGTTGCATTACTCTCCACACATACAGTAGTTCCTTTCCCTGTTATCATATTCCTTATCTCTTCCCTGTTAATAGGGTATATATGTGTGAAATGTACGAGGTTCAGACTTTGTCCTTCTTCATTTAGCAGTTCCACTGTTTCTGCAAGGGGTCCATATGACGATCCCCATCCAATAAGAGTAACATCTGCTTCCTGAGGTCCGTACACCTCAGGGCCTTCCATTTCCATTGTAAGCCCTTTAAGTTTCCTCATTCTCTTTTCCATCATAAGTATACGATTATCTGCTGTCTGGTCAATGTGTCCCTCCTCATTGTGTTCATCACTATCCGCAACTACAAGGTGCTCACTCTGACCAGGCAGGGCACGGGGCGAAATGCCATCAGATGTGATGCTATAACGCTTGTATGTGTCCATAGTTCCCAGTTCATCATCTGATAACAGATGTCTATCGATGGTGATCTTTGAAGCATCGAACCGCTCGCAAGTGAACTGGGCATCTGCAAGGTATTGGTCACTCATGATAAACACAGGGATCTGGTACTTGTCCGCCAGGTTAAAAGCCTTCGCCGTGAGATAAAACGCATCCTCGGGGGTCTTCGGGGCAAGTATGCATCGGGGAAACTCTCCCTGGGAAGCGTGCAATGCGAACAACAGGTCCCCCTGTTCGGTCATTGTAGGCAGCCCGGTAGCAGGTCCGGGACGCTGGCCAAGGAATATTACGGCAGGGGTCTCTGTCATACCTGCCAGCCCTAAAGCTTCAGCCATAAGGCTGAATCCACCTCCGGATGTGGTGGTCATGGCTCTGGCACCCGCAAAAGATGCACCTAATACCATATTAAGGGCGCTGATCTCATCTTCCGCCTGTTCGACTATCACATTGAACTTATCTGCATGTGCAGCCACAAAATTCATCACTCCGGTGGAAGGGGTCATAGGGTAAGAGGCAAGGAATTGCACGCCTGCCGCAAGCGCACCAAGCCCTACAGCATCATTCCCATCTATTAACATCTTCCTTGAAGTTCTGCTGGCCTTTTCAAAAGAGTATTTACACTTGCCCTTATAGTTATTCTGCGCATGATCATAGCCAGCTCTTGCGGCCAGTATATTACTGTGAATTATTTCTTCTCCTTTTTTTGAGAACGTATCTCTTAACACATCTTCCAGATATCTCAATTCAAAGCAGAGCAAGCCCAGGACAGCCCCCATGGCCACAGTGCTTGTATATAACTTGCTGCCGCCAGTCTCTTTTGCTATTTTCTGGAATGGCACATCAAATAGTTGTTTGTCATAGCTGGGAATTTTAAATTCTTCTGCGTCCAGGAGTAAAACACCATCACTCAGCTCTTCCATGTATTTTTCAACAGACATTCTGTCCAGTGCGATCAGCATATCCAACCTGTCTGACATCGCTCTTACTGGCCTGTCGCTCACCCTTATTTGGAAATAGTTGTTCCCTCCCCGAACCCTCGATAGATAGTACTGTGTTGAAAAAACGTGCAGCCCACTTTTTTGGAATGTCTTTGCCAGCGCAAGGCCTATGGTTTGTATACCCTGTCCGGCTTCTCCTCCTATTCGTATGCTTATGTCGTGTTCCATTTACTTCCCCCTTTAAAGCTAAATGTATCCTCTGATGTTTGCGATGAACACATGGGATCAAAGATGCAAATTCAAAATCAGCGCATCCGGTTATCATAATAATATTGAGGATATCCGCTTATATCATTTACCCATAATTTTTACCGGCGATGCTTCGATCTTTCTTCTCAGCTATTCTCTGCTGGAATAGCCATCTATATATACCTCTAATTATAATAAACAAACTATAATTAATCTCTAATATGGAACCCAGTGATAGAATGGAACGCGTCCCCACAGGCATAGAAAACCTTGACAAAAAAATAGGTGGAGGCTACCCACAAGGAAAAGGGATACTTTTAACAGGTGTTCCGGGTACCGGTAAGACTATATTTGGACTCCATCTGTTGTACCAATCCTGTTCGGATGGTAAGAAATGTGTGCTTATAGCAACTGAAGAGTCGCCCGAGGATCTCCTGGAGCAAGCAGGGATGCTTGGCTTAAAACTGGAGCCTTTTCTGGAAAATGGCCTTCTTAGTATCAAGCAGGTCCTGGAAATAAGGGCAGGAGCAGTGGCCAGAGCTGCTCATATTGTAGATGGGTTCAACAACACTGAGATCGATCTTATTGAAGAATGTGAACTGGACAGATCTTTCAGGCATGATCAGGTGGGTTTCAATATTGGTACGATGGACCTTGTCGATGTGGTAAAACTAATTCCGGATGATGCCAAAGTGGTAGTTGTCGACAATGTTGGAGTTCTTGCCTTTGGTCTTGACATCAAGCAGTTCAGGGATAAGTTCGACACTCTCAATCGTGTACTATCCGCTAAGCAGATCACTGTAGTATATGTAATGGACGATGCTGCATACCAGTTAACTCATCAGATAGCTGATTACTCGACCCATGGGGCTATAAAATTGTTCGTGAAGGAAAACCCATATACAGGAAAAATGGAACGTTTCCTTAGTATCCCGAAGATGCGTAGTACGTCGATATCATTGGACTTTATCTTATTTGATATCACTGCGACAGGAATCCAGTTAAAGGGCTCCAAAGGTAAGCTTGTAGATGTGGGTTAAGGTGTGTGGTATCAATGAGTTCCAAGATATGGTCCCTGTACCACACAGCATTATCATTGCAATGGAGTGACCAGCTTCTTTCAAGGTACACGTGGATCAGCATCTCATTGAAGATGTATAGAAGGCAGCAGAATCTATCGATATGGGGTGAATAATATGCCAGATGAACCAAAACCTAAAGTGCTTATAGTAGATGATGAGCCCATGAACGTGGAACTTTTGCAGGCATATTTGGGCTCTGAATACATGACAGTTTCGGCTTCTAATGGCAAAGAAGCACTTGCAAAGGTAAATGAAGAAAAGCCGGACATTTTACTTCTTGATGTAATGATGCCGGAAATGAATGGCTATGATGTATGTAAGCTTATCAGGTCTGCTGAAGGCACTCAGCTCTTGCCGGTAGTTATGGTGACAGCGCTCTCTAACAGAGAAGACCGGATAAGGGGTGTAGAGGCCGGAGCGGATGATTTTCTTATAAAACCAGTGGATAAAGTGGAACTAACTGCAAGGATCAGGTCACTTCTTAGAATTAAACATCTGCATAACAGTTTGCAACAGGAAAAGGACAAACTTGAGATGCAGAACCGTGTCAGATCTGTGCTTACAAGGATAATCCCCACTCTTTTTAAAACCATTCCATTAGAACAGAAGAACATGATCATTCACCAGATGACAAATATGGTCGTGGAATCAATGTTAGAGGGTTTAATGGGGTATGAGGGTATTAACAGTAAAGATAATCCTCTTGGGGATGCTTGCTGCATGCTGATGAACCAGCTTGGAGGCAGTTTTGAATCAAAACCCAATGCAGAAAATCATAATTCGTTTTACTTAAAAGGAACCAGGTGTCCCTGGGGTGCTCAGGAAGCACAGTTAAATCCCGTCCTGTGTAATCTTACAAGAGGTGCTTTTGCAAGACTGGCTGAAAGAATAGATTATGAAATGGATGTGGAAGTACTTTCAACTATGGGTAACGGCGACGAGGAATGTATTTTCAGATTCAGCAAGCAAGACTGATCAGCCACTGAATATTTTTTTAACTGCTTAGCAGGTCAAGTATCCTTATGGCAAGATGTGCTGCATTTGCACCATTGTCAATACCCACGCTGGCTACAGGCACACCTGGAGGCATCTGAGCAATGGATAATAATGCGTCCAGTCCCATCATTTTTGCACTTACTGGAACTCCTATTACCGGTTTTTTTGTTTTCGACGCAATAACTCCCGGTAATGCGGCAGAGAGGCCTGCAATTGCAATAAATACCTTTGCACTGCTTCCTGCAATGTATTCATCAAGTGTATCAGGATTGCGATGTGCTGAGATCACCTGTATGTCATAAACGTACTTGCTCTCGTCCAGTACTCCTGTTACACGATTGGCTATGGCACGATCTGATTCAGATCCCATTATGACTGCTATGTCTACCATTATATACTTCCTCAGGGGAATTTACCCTTTCCGCTAAGCTCCTGCTGGTGTTCTATGCTCATTTCAATAAGTATCTTGAATATCGATCTCACAGGATTTGTATCAAGATTGAATTCTATAGCATTGTCTACTGCCCTCTCAAGGACAACTTTGTTCTGGGCCTCGTCATTGATCGGCAGACCTGACTTCCTCTTTGACTCAAGTACTTTTTCCGAAAGTTCTGTACGTTTCTTGATAAGATCAACTATGTTCCTGTCAATACGTTGGATCTCAGCACGTACTTCTTCAAGTGAGCTCATTATTACTCCCGGCAGCAAGTTTTTTTGCCTCTTTATTATATATCTTAGTGCTTATCAGGCTTCCGCTTATTCCCAGCTGGGACCAGCTTTCCTTTAGTTTTGAACAGGACACATTGTCCACAAGTGCAACATAAGATGGTCCAGTGCCTGAAAGTGTAACGCCTTTAACTCCGGCTTCCAGAGCCAGCATCATTGGTTCTGTATCAAAGCCCAGAGCACTGCAATAAAGAAATCCATTAAGGGTCATTGCCTCTTCATAGTTTCCCTCCAGGGCTAGCATATAGGCCATATCTACCCACGGAGCGATCAATCGTGAACGAGATACATTGGTAGCTGAGCTGAAGGCTTTTCTGTCAGGTGCAAAGATGATAACATCCTTTTCCTTCTTTTCCCTGCGCTCCAGTTCTTTAAGTTTGTTATCCGTAACCACTACCCCTCCAAAAAAAGAAGCACATGCATCATCAAAGGCACCAGTGATGCTGACACCCACATCCAAAGCAGCTTGCACGCCCAGTTTTACGGCATCAATAGGTTCCATTTCTTCGGCGAGTGCATCCAGTGTGGCAAGGACCGTGGCGTTAGCAGCTGCACTGCTGCTTTTCAATCCGCTGGCAAGAGGTATTTCACTTCTTGTTCTTACTGAACCTTGCATCTGGACATCGAAGTACTGCATTACCAGTTCTACAGTTCTTTCTATAAGCCGTGTATCTGCTTCAGGCTGACCTTCAATAGTTCCTGAAATTTTTCCCAAGCCACTATTTAGTTCCACGTCGGCAAAGGTCTTTAGGTCCACTGCAAAAGCCGCGCCTTTCCAGGTGGAGATCGCATTTACTATAGTACCTGCTCCAAGAGCATATGCATGTCCTGTATAGGTCATAACACCTCTATTTTTTGTACAGTCTTTTTCCTTTAATTGTTCTACCAGTGGGTAGTATACACGATCATATTTAAAATGTGGTCCGAACAATGAGCATATTTAATAACCAGTTGTTGCCGCTTGTAAATTAGAACGATAATTTTATAACAGATACATGTTACTATAATAGCGACCTCAGGTAGTATAATATGTCAAGAACTGGAGCTATTGTATTTATTACACTACTGTTGGCATCAACGGGCAGAATATGCCTTAGCAGACAGACGGGATGCATTCTGTACTGATATCCGGCCAGATGAGTTCAGGCATGTTGCCAGAATGGCCACGATAATGGATCGTCAGTTCCAGAACAGAGATGTTTGTAACAGGTGCCTTTAGAGGAAGGGATTCTTATTGCATTGGACCTTCAATTTACAATGCATGCTATAGGCAGGATTACGGAGTAGATCAGATGAATGAAGTAATGTTTGGAACAAAAGACGACAAGCAACTTATGTATCTTCCGGAGAAGTGCATAGGATGTGGAACTTGCGTCATGGCATGTCCGAAAGGAATCATCACCATCGGTTCCGTGGGGGCTGTTGCCAGGGGCCTTATTGACAAGGACTACCTGGAGAATGATCCTTCAGGCTGTATAATGTGTGGCATATGTGCCAAGACCTGTCCCACAGGTGCATTGGAAATGCGGCAGGCTGGCAAATCGATCAATGATAACACATATCTCAGTTTTGTGCTTAAACCAACAACTGTCAATGAGAACTGTGTCCACTGCGGATTATGCGAGCAGATATGCCCGCAGGGATGTATAGAGGTCAGGCAGTGGCTGGCATCTGATGGCAGTGCGAAGATCGATGGTGAAACAAAGATAGATAACTCATGCTGTGTACATTGCGGATGGTGTGCCTCCGTATGTCCCGCCGATGCAATCACTGTACAGAAACCGTTTGCGGGGGCATGGGTAAGAGACGAGGCTACCTGTACTGCCTGCCGTTCATGTGTTGATACATGTCCATGTAATGCGCTTTTTAACCCAGAATGGGAAGCCGGGGAGAGAGTGGATAAGGTGGCCCAGCGCGCAGATGTATGTATTTATTGCGGGGCCTGTGAAATGGCCTGCCCCGTGGATGCTATTACTGTAACCAAGACCCAGATAATCCCCGAAGTGGATAAGAAAGCCATCATCGAGAAAAAGTTGCTTAACGTCAAGGCACCGAGACCCACTCTCACTTCTGTGCTTATGACCG
The DNA here is from genome assembly GCA_937968035.1 of uncultured Methanomethylovorans sp. GTDB lineage: Archaea > Halobacteriota > Methanosarcinia > Methanosarcinales > Methanosarcinaceae > Methanomethylovorans. Next base: position 403 of record CALBTS010000299.1, on the reverse strand, counting down.
ATGAAGAAGCCTGCCTTGGATGCGGTAACTGTGTTATCATGTGCCCGGTCAATGCTCAGGATAATAAGAACCTTGCAGCCGGCTATCTCAACGAAGTGGAAAGCAAGAAGATCCTTGAGGTGAGGAATGGTACTGTCAAGGTTGTCAATCAGGATGTCTGTGGCTCAGATGGTGCATGTGTGATGATCTGTCCCGTGAACGCCATCTGGTTAGAGAGAAGGGAGTGTTAGATATGGCTGGAACGATTGCAATAAAGAATGGTTATGTGTTCGATCCCCTCAATGAGGTCAAAGGGGAAAGGATGGATGTTTTCATCAGAGACGGAAAGATCGTGAGAGAGCTTTCTGCATCTGAAATAGATCGGAAGAGCACACGTCTGAACTCCAGTCACCGAATACGATCT
>CALBTS010000298.1 GCA_937968035.1 uncultured Methanomethylovorans sp. | reverse complement strand
TGCTTTTTTAAAATTTCAATTAAATTTCAATCGAGAACTCGTGACTGTTGAGTTATAAAAGGTGCGGATTTCATACTGACTGGATTGAACCCAAATTGTTTACCCTCCATATTCTTGATGAGGACGGAAACATTGTTAAGGACATAGCTCCTTTTGTTGATGGTACTACAGGCAAAGTGGATGAATTTATAGCCTTACTTGAACAGTATCTTGTCCGTTTAAGAATCGAGGATGCCTCGGAAGTTGTTCTCGTTGGTGATGGTGCTCCATGGATATGGGAACGAATCCCGAAACTTATCCATTCTATAGGTGGAGATGAGTTAAAGCTCACTGAAATTATAGACTGGACGCACGCAAAACAAAATTTAAACAAGGCATTTGAAATGCTTTCAAAGAAAAAGCGTGAAAAGGTAGATTTCAATCATTTCAAGAATCTTCTGTTTTCAGGTAAAATCAATGAAATAGTGACCGAGGTCAAGTCGCTTTTAAATGTTAGGGCATCAAGCAAAATCATGAAAAAACTTAAAAGCTACTTTGTGTCAAACAGCACCCGAATGCAGTACGAAGCAAATCGGGCTATAAAATTGCCAACCGGCTCTGGAGTTATTGAAAGCGCTATCCGCAGAGTAATCAACATGCGAGTAAAATCACCTGGCTCATTTCCGCCTGGGGTTTAGTGTTGGCCACTCTATAAAAGTACTTGGTTCATTATGTGGCAAATTGAAGAAAAAATTTGCAAGCCTTTCCAAATTATGTTGAATGATTTCGTCATTCATATTTTAAATATTCATGCAGATCTGGTTATTCTTACTATTCGAATGAGACCCCGTCAGATAAGTGAACATGAAAGATAAGATGGATAAAAAATCAAATAGGTTGAATAGTTAAAGAGCTGGTTACTCAGCGGTCTTTATGTTCTCTATAGTTCTACCGAGTCGGGAATCTATTTTCCAATCTTTTTTCTTAATGTAAAACTGCGGTATGGCGGTTCCATCATCTTCAATTCTGCTATTTTTTCTGAAATGTGAATTATTTTCATAGACGTGGAGTCTCCCGAACCAGGCGTAAACATTGATTGATATTCCGGTGATACGTTCACTACGTTCATAGTAATTGGGTCATTAGGAATTACAACCGAATTAATATTAGTTTCGACTATTATGTTGTCGTGTATCTCCCATGTCCCTGAATGTCGTACTAAAAAATTGAGAGGTAACTCTTGACCTTCCAGATTCAACCTTAATGTAACTTGCCCGTCAGTATTGCATTTTCCTCCAACATGATAAGTGTGAGAACCGGACCCTGTTAGTGCTATACTTAAATTTTGTGGAAGAGATTCACCAAGCATCTGTGCTATCTCAGCAGGCGAAATATATACAGATACTTCCCACGAACCAATTAACATTTTCTCAGTGCTTGGTTGCAAGCCTTCTGGCAACGCAACAGCTTGATTTGATGCTATAAATATAAACAATAGACATTTTCGGAAATAATAATTATTTTTTATTGTCAGCAAACATGCTGGCAGT
>CALBTS010000297.1 GCA_937968035.1 uncultured Methanomethylovorans sp. | reverse complement strand
GTTGAAGTTGGAAACAGAGAAGAGACACTTTCTGCCTCAAGCAAGTTTTGGCTCGCGTTTGAACATCTGGTCCTGTGAGTTTGTAGCCAAGGATTTAAGCAGGTAAGACAGTGCTGCTGAGATACCTGCAATAAGAACAGGCCGGAGAGTAACCCATGTAAACACTGCTCCGGTATCAAGTATATTGATTATCCCGGTTATTACTGCGGTCAGGAATGCAATCAGAAGGCCCCTTGAAAAATCCTTCCAGTCGAGCGTGAGGAATTTTGACTTCATTGTATTAAGCGTTTTAGTTTAACTTTCACATCCATAAAGTTATTCCAAACTGTATTGCGAGTCAATACCTTCAGAGGATTAATGTAATTTTTCTGTAACAGACTCGTAGATACACTGTCAGCCAGCTGACCTCCCGACTCACATTACGGATGTACAAAGCCTCTGAGGCGAAGCTGTTGCTTGCCAATATCATATTGGCAAAGTTGGTTTTCGGTTTTGTCTCAAATGTTTATGTCGGAGAAGTACTGAAAACATATATTGACCGAATAAGGACAGGCTTACTCGGGTAGTTACGTGTAAAAGGAAAGTTTAGAATGCACCAGAATTCATCTTACAGTAAAGGGGATCGAAAACGAAGATTTTTTATTATTCTTCAGTTGTTTGTTATATCTGTGCGTTTTTCACTCAAAATATAAAATTTGCAATGCTAGGCATTATCATACAGGCTAGGCTTGGATCAACCAGGCTGCCGTATAAAATGATTAAACCCTTTTTTGGTGAAAAGGGAATTTTGGAGATATTATTAGACCGTTTAATTGAGGCTTCTTTGGACACTCCTTTGATCTTAGCAACAACGGTAAGGAAAGAGGATGATATTTTGGCGGATATAGCGCTGCAGAAAAATATTTCTGTATCCAGAGGGGAAGTAAATGATGTATTAAGAAGATTTATTGATGCCGCCAATAAAAGCAAACTAACTCATGTAATCAGGATTTGTGCAGACAATCCTTTCCTGGATGTTGACGCTTTGAGATATCAGATAGAGCAATTTCAACATTCTGATGTTGATTACTGGTGCTATTCATTATCCGATGGAACCCCGACAATTAAAACACATTATGGATTCTGGAGTGAAGCAGTAAAGACTTCTGCGCTGGAAAAAATTGCAGTCCTTACTCATGACCCTATGTACAGAGAGCACGTGACGAATTTTATCTATACACACTCTGATGTCTTCTCAATTCATAAAGAGACAATCTCCAGTCATATTGAAAAGCAAAAGCTGCGACTTACGATTGACACACTGGAGGATTTTAATAACCTGAAGATCATTTATGAGAATGTAATTAGCAAACAGATAAATACTGCTGCTGATAGTTTATGTCGCTATATATCAGGTAACGAAATCTGGTTAGAGAAAATGGTGGAACAGATAAACAAGAATAAAAAGTAGAGATGGGACATACATATATTATTGGAGAAATCGGACAGAATCACAATGGTTCAGTAGATATTGCAAAGCTTTTGGTTGAGATTGCTTCGAGGCCGGTTGTAGATGCATTATATGGAGAAAAACTTGCAGGGATAGATGCAGTAAAACTGGTAAAAAGAGACCTTAAACAGGAATTGTCTGCCAGTCAGATGAACAGGGAGTACAATTCACCTCATTCTTTTGGCAGAACCTATGGAGAGCACCGGGCTTATCTTGAATTAACTGACGA
>CALBTS010000296.1 GCA_937968035.1 uncultured Methanomethylovorans sp. | reverse complement strand
TATATTCACCCCATTTTTCCCTGTTCCTCCAGTCATCAGGGGTTATCTTCCACTGTTTATGAGAAGTGCGTTCTCTTTCCTTGAATCTTTTCAATTGTTCTTTCTCGTCTATGTGCAACCAGAACTTTACTATGATCGTCCCGAAATCTGCCAGTATTTCCTCGAACTCATTTATTTCGTTGTATGCCCGCTTCCATTGTTCTTCCGTAGAAAAGCCCTCCACTCTCTCCACCATCACCCTTCCATACCAGCTTCGGTCAAAGATGGCTATATGTCCGGCTTCGGGTATTTCCCTATAGAAACGCCATAAGTAGTGATGGTTTTTTTCAATATCATTGGGTACTCCCACAGGTTCCACACTGTAAAGCCTGGGATCAAGTTTCCTGGCTATACGCCTTATGTTACCACCTTTGCCTGCAGCATCCCAGCCTTCAAAGACAACTACCATCGGAATATTTTGTTTGAACAGTTCATACTGCAGCTCACCCAGCCTTTCCTGATAGAAGTCCTTTTTTTTCTCATATTCATCCTCTTCGACCTTCAGGGAAAGATCTGCCTGTGAAAGTCTGGGAGCTGAAAGGTCCGCGCTGCTCATCGCATTCTTGCCCACCGTATCCTTGAAAGTCTTAAAGGGTTCATTTATGGTTTTGTCGATATGTTCTTCCATCATGCGTATGGCATTAGAAAGCACTTTTACTGTTGCGTGATTAAATTCTTCGGCCTCTATCATTGTCCAGGGAGCATATTCTCTGTGTGTGCTTTCAAGGATCTGGTCTATGAAAGGCAGATAGTTGTCATATTCATTAAGATAGTCAAGTTCCTCATCAACAACACAGAGGGGTATGACCTTCTTCTCATATTCGCGGAACCTTTTCTGCTGTTCTTTCTTGGTAATATGCATAAAGAACTTAATTATGAGGTAACCGTCATCTGCAAGCTGACGTTCAAAAACATTTATCCTTTCAACACAATGCTCGAATTGTTCATTGTTCCCTTTTCTGTTAAAATACTCTATGACAGCCCGGCTGTACCAGCTCCTGTCAAAGATGGCAATGCTCCCATATGCAGGTATATCCCGCCAGAACCTCCAAATAAGAGGCTTTTTGAGCTCTGCATAGGTTGGTTTTGCTGTAACATGGTACCTGAAACCCATTGGATTTAGCCCCAGAAGACAACGATTAATGATCTCTGCCATGCCTGAGGCATGCCATCCTTCGAACACTATGATGATCGGTATCTTCATCTTCCAGGCTTTACGCTGCAGTTCTCCTATACGGATGTACAGATCATCTATCCGGGACTTGTACTCCTCCTTACTCATAGATAGAGAAAGATCAACATTCTTGAGCATATCATCAACCCTTGGAATTTTGGTTTATCTTAATAACCCAAGCTGGAATATGCTCCAGGCTATGAGGGCTAAGCTTCCGGTAATAACTATCAATATAAAAGGTTTCAGGGATCTGCTGAACAACTCCTTGGAACCAGTTATTTTTATAAATACAGGCTTTGTCAATGTGCTTATAATACTTGCCATTACTGCAGTTTCCGCAGCAGTCTGATAGGAGATATTACCACCAAGTGCAAGAGATGTCACAGATGCAATAACTGCTGCACTGCTCACTAGACCTCCCAAAGCTGTAGCATAGGTGCCTGCGGATCCGGCGAAATTGTTGGCGGTGTTTGCCAGTAAAAGGAAAAGAACGAAGATCAAACCAAACTTAAAAGCAGGACCCAAGGCAAAGGGTGATCCAATCTCAAGTGTTTCCTGGGTGACTTCTATCTTCTGCCTTTCAAAGAGTACAAGCATCACTGTAACAAGTCCCATCATTAAGAAGGGAGGAAGCATAAGCAATGCAGTTCTCCCGCTGGTGTCCACAATGATAGCTATGACAATGTCCCTGATAAGCATAGATATGACCGCCAGCATTGAGCCCATGTATATATTCTCTGTGAGGTTGGTCCTCCTGCGTGAGATGTTTGCGAGTGCTACAATGGTAGCTTCACTGCTGACCAGACCTCCCAGAAGCCCGGAATAAGCTATACCTCCTTTTGAACCCATTTTTTTGAGAGATAGATAGTTTACAAAACTAATGGAAGACACGAGGACAACGATGAGAATGGCTGATTTGAGATTCAGCACATCATATACGGGTTCTGCAGGTACTATGGGATATAGGACGAAAACCACTGCTAGGAATTTCAGTGCTCCGGAAATATCTTTTTCAGAAAGGTGCTCTGCTAATGCATGCAATGGTTTTTTCTCAATTAGGACAAATGTGAGGACAACAGCAGAAACTATTGGCACCAGGAACATGCCACTGCCTACCAGGATGCCTAAAAGGTATGTAAAAAAGAGAGCAATAGCGCTTGTGAGGCCGGAACGCCCATAGACTATGTTCACTGAGTAGATTATAAGAACGCAGGAAGAAAACATAAAGATAGTAGTTATAAGAAGTATGTCAAAGGAAACGTAAGGTTGCATGAATGTGGCTAGCATGCCGATAAGACATGTAATGGTAAAGGTTCTTACACCTGCATAGATCTTTTTGCTGGTTCTCCAGTGCTCGCGTTCAATCCCGATGAGTATCCCTATCATGAGAGAAACTCCCAGTTTCTGGAAAAAATTTACAAGGAAAGGGTCAAGTCCAATATTATTAATTATGTCGATTATTTGCATAATTCCTTCTCATACATATTTAGAATAATAATATATCTTATGCCCTATATATAATATATTTTCTATAGATTTTTATTTGCTAAGCACAAATTACATTGATGGGGAGTAAGAAACAGTATCACAAGAAATGTGATTTGTAAGGGTATTTTCTTTATCTGCTGTATTAAGTAAGAGATGCTATATGCCTTGGATATTGGAGAAGGAATGCATTGCCTGTAAGAAGTGTGTTAAGAGATGTCCGGCAGATGCCATTTCCATGTCCAAAGGTAAAGCAATTATTGATGGCCACATGTGCATCTACTGTGGCA